>JAGOLM010000033.1:11507-14889 GCA_017994075.1 Lachnospiraceae bacterium | reverse complement strand
AAATCGTGATGGATCTTGGAAAATCTATTTAGAGAAAATCGTGATGGATCTTGGAAAATCTATTTAGAGAAAATTATGGTAGATCTTGAGAAATATACCGAGAGAAAATCTTGATGACTATTTGGAAATAGAGCAAGAGAATGTTTTGATAAAAATAAAAATATATCGAATGCAATACATAGAGATATATGTATAAGAAACTGAAGTGGCATAAGGATAGTTAGAATATTTTTATGGAAAGACGTTGAAAAAGTAAGAGAGAAGTTTTTAGAATGACAAACAGAGGAAAATACTATATTACGACTGCGATTGCCTATACATCAGGTAAGCCGCATGTAGGCAACACATATGAGATAGTACTTGCAGATGCAATTGCTCGCTTTAAGAGACAGGAAGGATATGATGTTTTTTTCCAGACTGGAACAGATGAGCATGGTCAGAAAATCGAAGAGAAGGCTAAAGAGGCAGGAGTAGAACCTAAGGCTTATGTTGATAAAACATCAGGTGAGGTCAGAAGAATTTGGGATCTTATGGATGCTTCATATGATAAGTTCATAAGAACAACAGATGATGATCATGAAAAACAGGTTCAGAAGATCTTTAAAAAATTATATGACAAAGGCGATATCTACAAAGGAAGCTATGAGGGGTTATATTGCACTCCATGTGAGTCATTTTGGACAGAATCTCAGCTAGTAAATGGAAGATGTCCGGATTGTGGTCGAGAAGTCAAGCCTGCAAAAGAAGAAGCATATTTTTTCAAAATGAGTAAGTATGCAGATCAGCTCATAAAATATATGGATGAACATCCAGAATTTATACAGCCTGTTTCCAGAAAAAATGAAATGATGAACAATTTTCTTAAACCTGGTCTTCAGGATCTTTGTGTATCAAGAACTTCATTTAAATGGGGAATTCCGGTTGATTTCGATCCGAGACATGTAGTTTACGTATGGTTAGATGCACTGACAAATTATATTACAGGAATCGGTTATGATGTTGATGGCAATTCAACAGATCAATTTAAGAAGGACTGGCCGGCGGACCTACATCTAATAGGAAAAGATATTATCAGATTTCATACTATTTATTGGCCTATTTTTCTTATGGCATTAGATTTGCCGATGCCCAAAAAGATTTTTGGACATCCATGGCTCTTAACAGGAACCGGCAAAATGAGTAAATCAAAAGGAAATACAATTTATGCAGATGATTTGCTCAAGCTATTTGGTGTAGATGCCATTAGGTATTTCATGATACATGAGATGCCTTATGAAAATGATGGAGTATTGTCATGGGATCTTTTAGTTGAGAGAATCAATTCTGATCTTGCCAATACACTAGGAAATCTGGTTAAGAGAACTGTTTCCATGTCAAATAAGTACTTTGATGGTATTGTTGAAAACAAGGGCGTTGATGGTGAAATTGATGAAGAATTTAAAACTGTGATTACCGGAACAAAGGCAAAAGTTGAGGAGAAGATGGATTCTCTGCATATTGCTGATGCACTTACGGAAGTAATGAACCTATTTAAACGTTGTAACAAATACATCGATGAGACCGAACCTTGGGTTCTGGCAAAAGATCCTGAGAAATCAGATAGATTGAAGACAGTTCTGTACAACCTTACAGAGGGAATCAATATAGGAGCTACGCTTCTAAAGAGCTATATGCCTGAGACATCTGAGAAGATTATGTCACAGATAAATAGCAAGGAAGTTTCATACGATGATCTGAATACATTTGGAAATTATATAAGTGGAACAAAAGTATCAGAAGATCCTGAGATTCTTTTCATGAGACTGGAATTCGATAAGGTTATGGAACAGGTAAATGAGGTATATCCGGTTAAGCCAGTAGAGTATGATCAACAGGAAGAAACAGAGGATAGTTCTGATTCTGAAAATGCTTCGTTGGAACATAAACCACTTATTACAATTGACGATTTTAGTAAAGTCGAATTAAGATCCGGAAAAGTAATTTCATGTGAAGCAGTTCCAAAGAGTAAAAAATTACTTTGCTTCAAGATTAAATCGGGAAATGAAACAAGGCAGATATTGTCGGGAATTCATAAATTCTATGAACCTGAGCAGCTAGTCGGCAAGACAATCGTTTATGTAGCTAATCTTGAACCTAGAAAATTAGCAGGACTTGAATCACAGGGAATGATACTCTCAGCTGAAGGGCCAAATGAGGAACTTTCGGTGGTTACTACAGAGAGAGAAGTTCCTTCAAGCTCAGAGTTATGTTAATTGTCCAGGACATAACTTAAAAGTCTTGATGATAATACAGCACATAAGTAAAAGTCATGTTGATAACACGGACATAAGTAAAAGCCTTGTTGATAACACGGAACATAAAGCAATAACATAGAAGATTACGTGGGATACAAAGTTAAATTGATTATTCGGAATATAAAATTAAGGTTCCGATAGGGAATAGCCGTAAATATTTATAGTGTCGGAAGTGTATTTATATTTTGAAAGGAGATTCTACGAGATTTAATACCTCGAAGAATAACTAAGTATATGATATTTGAAACACATGCGCATTATGATGAGGAGGAGTTCGACCCAGATAGGGAAGAACTTCTTTCTGCTTTAAGGAATCATAATGTTGGAAAAATAATTAACGTTGGAACGACAGTTAAGACCTCAAAAAAGAGTATTGAGTATTCAAAAATATATGATTTTATATATGCAGCAGTTGGGATACATCCGGAGTTCGCTGAGGAATATGAAGAAAGTGATTTGTCAACAATAAGTAAACTTGCAGATAATGACAAAGTTGTCGGCATTGGAGAGATAGGACTGGATTACCATTATTCAAAGGATCCGATTCTGAGAGAGAAGCAGATCTATCTGTTTGAAAAACAGATAGAAATGGCAATTTTAAAGAAGCTACCTATAATAATACATTCGAGAGACGCAGCGAAGGATACTTATGAAATAATGTCTAAAGAGGCAGAAAAGGGTTTAACGGGAGTGCTACATTGCTATTCATATTCAGAAGAACAGGCTGTTGAATATGTAAGAATGGGCTATTATATAGGAATAGGTGGAGCAATAACGTTTAAAAATGCTTCTAAAAAGGTCGAGATGGTGAGAAGATTACCCATTGAGTCGATTTTGCTCGAGACGGATTGCCCATATATGGCTCCTGAACCGGTGAGAGGTACTAGAAATTATTCCGGAAATTTGGTGTATGTTGCACAGAAAATAGCCGATATAAAAGGTATGCCATTAAATGCAGTTATAGAGCAAACTGAAAAAAATGCAGAAAAAATATTTTTGAAAAATAAGAATTTTAAATGCAACAATTAAAAAGTAAAATCACAATTAAATTTGAAAACAAAGTCTAAAGATAAAAGTCTAAAGATAAA
>JAGOLM010000033.1:0-11407 GCA_017994075.1 Lachnospiraceae bacterium | reverse complement strand
AAAGTCTAAAGATAAAAGTCTAAAGATAAAAGTCTAAAGATAAAAAGCTAAAACTAAAAGGTCATAGCTAAAAAGTAAAATTTAAAGATATAAAAGTAAGAGACATGGAAGCCAATTTAGAAATTAAGGAAATGAAAAATGAAAAATCTGTCTAACATCCAAATCGCAAAAGCTATAATGAATGAGAAAAATTTTCGAACGCAAAAAAAACTAGGACAAAATTTCCTGATGGATGAGTCAGTTTTGGGAGATATATTGGATGCTGCAGATGTTAATAAGGATGATTTTGTGTTAGAAATCGGTCCAGGCATAGGTACATTATCCGATGGAATATGCGAAAGAGCAGGAAAAGCGCTGTTAATAGAAGTAGATGAAAAATTAATTCCCATTTTGCATGAAAATCTTCAAGAGTATGATAACGTGGAAATAATTAATGATGACGTTATGAAGCTTAACCTGATCGAGTTATTATCTGAAAAAAGTGAAGGAAGACCGGTGAAGATCGTTGCAAATCTTCCTTACTATATTACCACGCCGGTTCTCATGAAGATTATAAGAGGAAACGTGGCATATAAATCCATTACTGTTATGGTACAAAAAGAAGTTGCCGAGAGAATGGAAGCTACGCCTGGAACAAAGGCATATGGTTCACTCTCGCTTGCAGTACAATTCTATACAAATCCCAAAATAGTTGAAGAAGTTCCAGCAGAAAGATTTTTTCCTGCGCCAAAAGTAGACTCATGTGTTATACATATGGATAGAAAAACGCAGAAATACTCGGAAGAATTCTCCGAAGATCTATTATTTAATGTAATCAAGGCTTCGTTTATTCAGAGGAGAAAATCCCTTTATAATGGGCTGGCTAATTCACCAGACTTGGGGTTATCAAAAGAAGATGCTAAAAGGATAATTACGTCTCTAGGGGTTGAAGAAAGTATCCGCGGAGAGAGACTAGGATTGGAAGAATTTATCAATTTGTCAGTAAAAATAGGTGCTGAAAAGAGGTAAAAATGGACATCAATAGATATAGTATAGATATTCAAAAATTAATACAGCAAATTGAATACGAGAGATATAATGATTCTCTTAAGGCCATCGAAGATTGCGATAAATTGAAAAAAATTGGTAATGATATAAATGACAACTCGTTAGTTGGATATTCATGTTATACCAAGGGAGAGTTGAACTATCTAAATAATGATATTCCTAATTTTTACAGGGAAATGCTAAACTGCTTACAACCATTGGAGCAGGAACATGAGTGGAGTACCCTTGTAATGGCTAACAATATGCTGGGAATAATGGCGTTGAATCGCGGAAATGCACCATTTGCTATGGATTACTATATAAGAGCACTTGATTTGTGCAGGAGATATAGATTAATAGATCTCGAATGGATAGTTCATATGAATATTGGTACGTTGTATCTAAATGTGGATGATAAAAAGAATGCATTGGCTCATCTAAAGGAAGGGTATAGTTATATTCATGAACATAGAAACGAATGGGATTCTGTAATTAATCTTACAGCAGCATATGTGAATATTGGTAAGGCTTATTTAGTTCTTAATGATATTGATCAGGCTGAAGAGTATTGGAAGAGACTAGAGGGAGAATGTCTAAGCCATATTGAAGAAAAAGATAAGGTAAGCGCATATTGTTTTGGAGCAAGGTTATATAAAACATTAGGCGACAAAACATCGATGTTGGAATGTATAACAAATTTGAACGCAATTTTTCAAAATAATACAATTGCAATAATGGATGTATTTGATGATGTCTATGAATACCTTACAATGCTTATTGAAATAAAGGACAAGGAGAACTTTGCAATAATATGGGTAAATTCGTATGAACTGACAAAAAAGACCACTATAATAGACATGGAGCGGAGACTAATCGAGCTTCAATTAAACTATTATATTGTCTTTGAAGAAAATGAAGCATACGCATCTGCAGTACTTGAGTATGCCATGATCAGTATGGCTGAGGCAAAAGAAAGATCTTTGATGGTTTCTAATATGATCGCACTCAGAACTAGCCTACAGGATCTGACAACGATCAATCATAAGGTTGAAAGAGAGAATGAGATTCTGCAAAGAAAATCAGAAACGGACCCGCTTACGGGATTATATAACCGTTTTGGTCTTAATGATTATTGGGAAAAAGCATTTGAAAAGGCCTATCACAATAAAAGTGAGATCGCGATGGAAATATTGGATATCGATTATTTCAAAGAATATAACGATAACTATGGACATCAAGCAGGTGATCGTTGTCTCATAATGATATCTGACTGCATTAAAGCACTTCAAAGACGGGGTGGAATATTCTGCGCGAGATATGGAGGAGATGAATTTGTAATAATCTTCGAAGGATACAACGAAAAAGAAGTTACGGAAATAGTCGAAGAACTTACAGAGCGAATAGAACAGGCACATTTAGAGCATAAATTTTCAAAAGCAGCGGATGTGGTAACAATATCTCAGGGTGTATGTTGCGGAATTCCAAATGGAACTGAAAAGGCATTTGACTATATGCATTCAGCAGATGTAATGCTATATCAGGTCAAAGAAAGCGGAAAAAATGGAATGAAGATCGGCGGATGTATGGAGTGGGGCAAGTGACATATACATATATTGTTAGGTGCAAGGATAATTCCCTTTATACGGGATATACAACAGATATTAAAAATAGAGTTAATAATCATAATAATGGGAAAGGTGCTAAATATACCAAGGGTAGAAGACCTGTAGAATTGGTTTATTTTGAAACTTTTGAAAGTAAAAGCGAAGCCCTGAAAAAAGAGATAGCAATAAAAAAGATGCCCCGTAGTAAAAAGGAGCAGTTGATAGAGACAATGGATAAAGATGTAGTCAAAAACGCAATGAATTGATCTGAAATAGTCAATCACCAGAAAGAATTGATAAGCTGAAGAAACTAATCATAGAAAAAATTTACTTTCAGAAATAATTAATCCATAAAGTAGATGATTGGTCCATACGCCATTTAGCTTAACATTTTGTTTCAAAAGTCCCTCTTTTATAAATCCAATAGATTCAAGAAGATTGATAGAAGCCTGATTGGTAGGCTTAACAGTGGCATCAATACGATGAAGTGAATAATGATTGGATACGTAGCCGATACCAAAATTTATTGCTTCTCGGCAATATCCATGATGTCTCGCATCTCTGTCCATTTTATAGCCAAGTGTGGCGGAACAGAAACTTCCGAGACGAATATTCATAAAAGAAAAAGTTCCGATCGTATGATCAGGATCTTCTTTTTTATATATCCAGAAACGAATCATACGTCCCTCGCTCTGAAGGCGTGCTTCGAAAGACAGATTTCTACGTTGTATAGGAAGAGTGAAGAAATCTGCAGTGTCAAACGGCTCAACAGCCGAAAACTCTTTTTGGTTTCGCTGGTAAAAATCCAATACATCCGGAGCTAACGATGCCTCAGATGTTCTTAATATTAGTCGTTCGGTTTCATATGGAATCATCGAATTCGTCTTCTTTTATTCCTTCTTCAAAAGTATCATTCATTTGTCTGGAAGATCTAATACCTGATTCTTGCGTAGAATCTTCGATTTCCTCAAGCTCAGCTTCCTCATCTTCATTAAGAGAAGCTTGCTTTTGCCTATAATCAGAAGGATTGCTTTTTCTAAATTCTCTTAGATCCTTAAAAAAGTCACTAAGCATAGCGGAACATTCGGATTCGAGAACACCATAGGTTATTTCAGCTTTGTGCATAAATGCATCCATCTGAAGCAAGTTGATAACAGAACCGGCACATCCTGCCTTGGGATTCATACATCCGATCACAACTCTCGGAATGCGAGACTGGACAATTGCGCCGGTACACATCTGACATGGTTCAAGAGTGACATATAAGGTGCAATCTTCCAGTCTCCAATCATTGATTTTTTTGCAAGCCTCTGAAATGGCAATGATCTCGGCATGGGCAATTGCACTTTTCATAGTATTTCTACGGTTTCTTTCCCTGGAAAGGACCCTGTTTTTACGAACAATAACACATCCAATAGGAACTTCATGATGTTGAAAAGCTTTTTCAGCCTCTTTTAGAGCAAGGCTCATAAACTTTTCATCAATTTTTTTTTGTTTTTCTTCGGGAGTATCCCGATGGAGCAGACTCATAAATATCTCCTGTATAAATAAATTTTGACTAGAGTTATAATAAATACTAACACATTTCAGTTATTAATAAAAATTTTTATGATAATCTGGTAATCAGGGGTGAGACATGGATCAAAGAGAATTAAGAGAGCTAATTAGAGGCATTAAGGATGGAGATGTATCAGAAGAAGATGCTGTCCTGAAACTTAAAATGGAGCCCTTTAAAAATATTGGATTTGCCAATGTGGACTTACACAGAGGTATAAGAACAGGCAATACGGAAGTTATTTATGGAGCAGGAAAAACGACGAATCAGATAGAAGAAATTATTATGACAATGATGGATGAGTCAGAAAAGAAGATTCTGATCACCAGATTGTCAGAGGAAAAAGCGGAGACTCTGATAGAATCATTTAAAAATAAAATTGAGTTTGAATATAATAAAAAGGGACAGATTGCCATTGCAGGTAAAAAACCGATATCTGACGGAATCGGAACAATACTTATAATTTCAGCAGGCACAAGTGATATTCCAGTATGTGAAGAAGCTGCATTCACAGCAGAATTCCTAGGAAACAATGTAGAAAAACTATATGATGTGGGCGTTGCGGGGCTAGAAAGATTGATGGCCAATTTGGAAACAATAATGAATGCCAGCGTCATAATCGCAGTTGCAGGAATGGAAGGAGCTCTTCCAACGGTAATTAACGGATTGGTGGATTGCCCGGTTATAGCCGTCCCGACATCTGTGGGGTATGGTACATCATTTGGAGGAATATCGGCGCTGCTCACAATGCTTAATTCTTGCTCCAGCGGTATGAGTGTCCAGAATATAGATAATGGATTTGGAGCAGCTTGTTTTGCCAGCAGGATCAATCATATGAGAAAAAGGGGTTGATTATGAGGACTTTGTATCTTGAACTAAATATGGGAGCTGCAGGCGATATAATTAATGCATCGCTCTTTGAGCTATTAAGTAAAGACGAGAAAGAGAAATATTTAGATAAGATGAATATGATTTTTCCTGAAAAAATATCCGTAAAGGCTGAAAAAGCTGAAAAATGCGGTATAATTGGAACGCATATGTGTGTTCTGATAAAAGGAATTGAAGAAGGACATGTAGCCTATCACGATGAAAATCATAAGCATGAGGAACATAAATTAGAAGATATAAAAGAAATTATTAATTCTATTGATATCTCAGATAAGGTAAAAAGTGATGCGATAAATATTTATATGCTTATTGCGGATGCGGAGGCCAATGTCCATGGAAGAGATGTGGAAGAGATACATTTCCACGAAGTGGGAGCACTGGATGCAGTGTGTGATGTAATAGGAGCAAGTCTGCTGTTGGAAATGATCGATCCTGACAGAATAGTGGCATCTCCGGTTGCAACAGGAAGTGGAACAGTACACTGCGCTCATGGTATACTTCCAGTTCCAGCTCCGGCGACAGAGAGGATTCTGATGGGAATACCTGCATATGCAGGAGATTATGATACAGAACTTACAACTCCTACAGGCGCTGCCATCATTAAGTATTTTGTAAAAGAGTATGGAAAAAGGCCGCTGATGACGGTTGATAAAATTGGAATCGGATCTGGAAATAAGGATCTCCCGGAGGCAAATATAATAAGTGCGGTTCTGGGCGAAGATAGCACATTAAAATCAAATGACAGAATAACGGAATTCAATATAAATATAGACGATATGACACCGGAAGATGTAAGCTATGGTGTGAAAAAGATATTTGAAAGCGGAGCATTGGATGTTTTCACAACAAATATAATGATGAAAAAGGGAAGAAACGGAATACTCATAACGGTTCTATTAAAAGAATCAGATGAAGAAAAAATAATAAAAACGATTTTTCGCTATACGACTACTATTGGAATAAGGAAAAAAATCTGTGATAGATATATAATGAAATCCGAATTTCAAGAAGCAGAATATGAAGGCGAAAAAGTAACGATCAAGACGTCAAAAGGGTATGGAGAACAAAGGGTCAAACCAGAATATGACGACATAGAAAGAATAGCAGAGAAACTCAAAAAACCTACTTTTCTAATTAGACAGGAAATAACCGGGAGGATTAAATGAAAATAAATATCTATTACGGCGGAAGAGGCGTGTTGGATGACCCTACTTTATTTGTATTAAAGAAGATGGAACAGGTACTTAATGAATTAAGAGTAGATGTAAAAAGATACAATATATATGAAAGAAAAAATGAAGTATCTATTCTGTCTCAGACTATAAAAGAGGCTGATGGGATTATTTTGGCTACAACGGTTGAATGGCTGGGTATCGGTGGATATATGAGCGAATTTCTGGATTCGTGCTGGCTATACAGTAATAATGATGATCTATCCAGAACATATATGTTGCCGTTAGTTATGTCTACAACATATGGAGAAAGAGAAGGAATGCTAACCCTGGAAAATGCCTGGGAGATACTGGGAGGAATTCCCTGCAGTGGACTATGCGGATATGTAAACGATCTGTCAGCATTTGAAAGCAATCCGAATTATTCAAGAATAATTGAGAAAAAAGTGGAAGATATGTATAGAACCATATCCCAGAATAATCAAGGATTTCCGACAAGTAATCAGGCAGTTAAAAAAACGGTGCTTCATACTGAGCAATTGGAACTGACACCACAGGAAAGAGAGCAATTGTCTCAGTTCGTATCAGATGATAATTATGTCAAGCAGCAGAAGGTAGACATAAAAGAACTGTCATCGATGTATAGAGAACTGATGGGTAAGGATACTGAACAACAGACCGATATAATAACCGCATTCAAGAAAGTATATGTGGCCCAGCCTGATTTTACGGCTACGTATCTATTTAATATAGATGGTGAGGATAAACCGCTGTTTATAAGCGTTGATCCCAAGTCAATAAAAATGGAATATAAAGAATATGATGATGTAAACGTATTTGCAAAAATGTCATATAAGGTCATAACGGATATAATATATGGACGTGAAACTTTCCAAAGAGCCTTTGGAGTAGGAGATATGACAGCAAAGGGTAATCTTAGGATACTTAGGATGCTTGATAATATTTTCCCGTTTGCGGAAAAAAAGTAGGATAGGGAGAGAACATGCGAGACGATAATTGTATATTTTGTAAATTGGCAAATGGAGATATTCCTACAAATAAGATCTATGAAGATGATTTATTTACAGTAATTCTGGATGCTGATCCGGTTTCTAAGGGACATGCCCTTATTCTTCCGAAAAATCATTATAGCAATCTATATGAGCTGGGTGATGAAGAAGCAGTAAGAATCATGCCACTGGCAAAAAAACTGGCCATTATTATGAAGGATAAGCTGCATTGTGATGGATTTAATCTTCTTCAGAATAATGGAGAGGTGGCAGGACAGTCTGTTTTTCATTTTCACCTTCATCTGATTCCCAGATATAATGATGCAAAAAATAACGATGGATTATTAGGATTTACGCATGTTGGTATTTCAGAGGATGAGATCAAGGAAATAAGAGATATACTGGCTCAGTAGACAGCCGTAATAAAAAGAATAAAGAAAAAAACTTCCAATTATTTTTATAGGAAACAGTTGACTCATAGCAACGAATTCCATAAAAATGGTTGGAAGTTTTATTTTACATATTTAGGTAAATTACTTATTAGCAAGCTTGTTTAACAGATCAACAATTATTTTAATAGAATCTGAACTGCTGCTTTCATTCATGGCCTTGATATAGCTGTCACGATTAGCATAGACATTGTGAACGGCCTTCTCCAGCTGTTCGGTAGAAACAGTTTCATTATTTTCTTCTAATAAATACGAGAATCCCTGTTTTTCAAAAGATTTTGCATTAAGAATTTGATCGCCACGGCTCTGAGAAAGAGGAAGAGGTATTAGGATATTCGGTTTCTTAAGAGCCAGAAGTTCGCAGATCGCATTGGCACCGGCTCTGGAAATAACTATGTCAGCCATTGCAAACAGGTCAGGAAGCTCTTCACCGATGTATTCATATTGGAGATAGCCATTAGTATTAGTCAGGCGTTCATCGATATTACCTTTGCCACATAGATGAATTATATTGAAATCTGCTAATAGACCGGAATTATCATATGAGGCAGCAGAATTATCAGATTCGGAGCTGTTATCAGAATTACAGATAATAGACTGACGAATAGCATCATTGATGGCTTTGGATCCCTGACTACCTCCTATTATAATAAGAACAGGCTTATCATCAGTTAAACCTGTGAATGATCGACCGGATTCTAAAGAACCATGAAACAGCTCTTCTCTGATAGGAGTGCCGGAGAGAACTGCCTTACCCTCAGGAAGAAGCTTGAGAGTCTCTGGAAAATTGCAACAGAAATAAGAAGCACCCTTTGCTGCAATTCTATTAGCAAGACCAGGAGTCATATCAGATTCATGAATAACTGCTGGAATGTGCAGTGCCTTGGCCGCAAGAACAACAGGAACAGATACAAAACCTCCCTTAGAGAAAAGCACATCAGGTTTTTCGAAACGAAGAATCCTTTTGGCCTCATTATATCCCTTCAATACACGGAAGGGATCTGAAAAATTCTTGAGATCGAAATAACGGCGAAGCTTACCGGAAGAAATAGCGTAGTAATGAATGCCTACATTTCGGATAAGCTCACGTTCAATTCCGTTTTTTGAACCAATGTAGGAAATATCAAATCCTGCTTCCTTAAGAGCCGGCACAAGGGCGATATTTGGTGTCACATGCCCGGCAGTACCTCCACCGGTTAGTATTATTTTCTTCATATTAATATCCTTTTTAAAAGTACGATATGTATCTACGTGAATTTATCATAGACTCAATAAACAAAAAGTCAAGAGATGAAGATTATATTTCCGGCATAAAAGCCCGTAAAATCAAGGGATTAAGACAATGTAATTACGGAAAGTTGACAAATATTACATCTAGTGATAGAATTCGTGTAACAATTTTGAAACAAAAGTAATAATTTTGTTCGAAAATTATTATATGAATTGAGTAGTTGTACTACTGAATTTATTTTGGTCTGAGGCGGAAGCTTCGGGCAGAAAGAGAAAAGGAATTTTAATGAATTTTAACAGAGACTTCATGAAGAGAGCCGCACAGGGAACAGTCGTAGCATTAGCTATGGGATTTCTGGCAGCTAATGCAGCTGAAGCTTCCGGCAACATCAAGACTCCGAAATACGCAGTCGAGGTTCAGTCGAAATTACCGCTTACAGCAACTGCTGGTGTATCTTCAATACTTACAGAAGTAAATGCTAAGACTATTAATCCTAAGAATGCTACAGTAACATCAAAAACAGCTGTTACAGTTTCCGAGACAGAAACAGGCTCATCTAATGCAACATCCAATGATGAATGGACATCAAAGCTCATGACAACATCTGATACAGAGATGAATGTCAGAGAGACAGCTGATGTCAATTCTGGTGTGGTAGGAAAATTAAGAGCAGGAGATGTAGCGGATATTATTGCTACAACAGGAGACTGGTATCAGATTAAATCAGGTAATGTAACAGGGTATGTAAATGTCCAGTATGTAGTTACAGGCAATGATGCCAAGGCACTTGCTGACAAGTTATGTCCGGCTACAGCCACAAGCAATACTGGTGGACTAAGAGTAAGATCAACAGCAGATGAGAACTCTTCTATTGTTACTTCGCTCTATGAAGGACAAAAAGTAAATGTCAGAAATGAGGCAGGAGTAGCAGAGGGATGGACAGCTATTTCTACTGATAAGGGTGACGGATATGTGAAGAGCGACTATATAACAGTTTCTCGTAACTTTTCTACAGCCATTACATTAGAAGAAGAGCAGGCTGCTATAGCAGCTGCAAAAAAAGCAGAAGAAGATGCCGCTACTAAGGCAGCAGCATTAAAAGCAAAATCAGTTGAAACCAAGACAAGTACAACAGGAACTGTTTTGGCTGCCGCAGAGACACAGAATTCAAGCTATAATATAAATATATCTGCAAGCGACCAGGCAATCATAGCAGCTGTTATCCAGTGCGAAGCAGGTCATGAAATCTATGAAGGACAGGTTGCTGTTGGATCTACAATATTGAATCGTCTAAGAGCAGGTAATTATGGTAATTCTGTTCAGAGCGTAGTTTTTGCAAGAGGACAGTACTATTCGGCAAGTTCGGACAAGCTTGCAAAGGTTATTTCAAGAGGACCAAGCGAATCTTGTATGCAGGCAGCAGCAGAAGCACTGGCAGGTGCGGATGTTGTAGGCGGAAGAACTCAGTTTAGACCGGTATCATCAGGTAGACAGGGTATGGTAATTGGTAATCACGTATTCTTCTAAAAATAAAAAAATAGTTTAATGAAAAATCACGACAGGATCTGGTGTTATACATCAGGTCCTGTCTCTATGTCTAAAGGGGCGTAAAATGCAACTCGAATATAGATATTATGAAATCATAGATTCAACCAATAATGAGATCAAAAGAATAGCAGAAGAAGGGGAAAAAGAAGGAATAGTAGTCTCTGCTGGAGAACAGACCTGTGGAAGAGGACGCCGAGGACATGTATGGAAATCTCCGTCTAGTGATTCAATAGCCACCAGCATCTTGCTACGACCATGTGTCCACACGGAAAATGTCAGCCGTATCACAATATTGGCAGCAATGGCAGTTTGTGATGCAATAAAAGAAAAATATGACCTGGATACAAAAATAAAGTGGCCCAATGATGTGCTTATAAAAGAGAAGAAAGTATGCGGCATACTAACAGAAATGTCAGCTGAAAATAATAAGGTGAAGTATGTAGTGCCAGGAATCGGCGTAAATGTTCATAACATGTCATTTCAAGAGGATATAAAGGATATGGCAACGTCGATAGATATGGAACTGAAAATGGCAGGCAAAAAAGACAATTCCAGTAGAAAAGAGCTTACAGAAACCATATGGAAGAGCTTTTCAGGATATTATGATAAATTTATCAAGACAGAGGATTTAAATGATGTTAAAATCCGTTATAATAATCTATTGGTCAATAAAGGCAGAGAAGTCCGGGTACTAGACCCAAAAGGTGAGTATAACGGAGTTGCGCTGGGAATCGATGACACCGGAGCACTTATGGTAGACACCGGAGACAGAATCGTATCAGTGGATGCCGGAGAAGTATCAGTAAGAGGAGTATATGGATATGTGTGAAAATAAAAAAGTAAACGGAGAAACAAAGGAAAACGACCTGGATAAGCCAATAAAAGAAATCGTACTTTGCGGTTCGAGCAGATATACAAAAAAAT
>JAGOLM010000072.1 GCA_017994075.1 Lachnospiraceae bacterium | reverse complement strand
GAATTATAGGTATAGTATTTGTAGTTATAATAGGTAATATAGTTGCGTTTACGGTTTATATAAAGGGAGTGGAATATATAGGCCCGGATCTGGGAATCCTATATGGTTTCTCGGAGCCGATTACGGCGGCAGTTGCGGCTGTTCTAATATTTGGATCCAAATTTACGATGTGGGATCTTTTGGGATTCGCATGCGTATTTTTGATGCTTGCGTTTATAAGTGTTGGGGATGAGTAGGAAACTATATATCATTTCATAATAAGATGTGATATTCTGATATCGCAATTTGGACTAGGGAAAACAAAAAGATGGGAAAGTAAACCAATATGCTTGAGATTAAGAATCTTACCAAAACTTATGGAGACAAAAAGGCAGTAGATGACATTACTATTAATATTGAGCCCGGAGAGATATACGGATTCATAGGTCATAATGGAGCAGGTAAAACAACAACACTTAAGGCATGTACCGGGATACTGGGATTTGACTCTGGAGAGATAACAATAAATGGTACCTCTATCAAGGATGATCCACTTAGCTGCAAGAAGCAGTTTGCATATATACCGGATAACCCTGATCTATATGATTTTATGACAGGAATCAAGTATCTAAACTTTATCGCTGATATTTTTGGAGTAAGCTCTGATGACAGAATGAGCAGGATACATGAGTATGCTGATAGATTTGAGATAGAAAAGGATCTGGGACAGCCAATAGCTACATATTCCCATGGAATGAAGCAGAAATTGGCGATAATTGCTGCGTGGATCCATGAACCTAAATTGATAATAATGGATGAACCCTTTGTAGGACTAGATCCCAAGGCTGCTTTTATAGTCAAGGAAATGATGAGAGAAGTTTGTGACAATGGAGGAGCAATATTCTTTTCTACACACGTTCTGGAAGTTGCAGAGAAGATATGTGATAAGGTTGCCATAATCAAGCAGGGTAAGCTTATCCGTTCCGGAACCATGGAGGAGGTTAAGGGCGACGAAAGCCTGGAAGATGTATTCCTGGAACTGGAGGCTGAATAATGCTTAAGCTTCTAGTTAAAAAACAGCTCATGGAGATTTTTAAGGCCTATTTCTATGATGCCAAGAAAAATAAAGGTCGTTCCAAGGTAAAGATTATAATCATGTTTCTACTGTTTATTGTTCTGATGGTAGGAATAATGGGTGGAATATTCGGGTATGTAGCAGATCAATTGTGCAAACCATTGGTTATGGTGGATATGAAATGGTTTTATTTTGCATTAATGGGGCTATTATCACTGCTACTCGGAGTATTTGGAAGTGTTTTCAATACATATGCAGGGTTGTATCTGTCCAAGGATAATGATCAGCTCTTGTCTCTTCCTATTCCAGAGAAATATATTATTATATCCAGATTGATAGCAGTATATTGCATGGCACTTTTATATTCGGCATCAGTATTTGTACCGGCTATTGTGGTTTATTTCATGACAGTTCCGTTTGACGGGCTGGCTCTTTTTGGAAGCATACTTATGATGATCCTTATATCCATGATGTCTATGGTTATGTCATGTTTGCTTGGATGGCTAGTTGCCAAGATCAGTCTCAAGGTCAAAAATAAGAGCTTTATAACAGTTGTTGTTACACTGGTACTGATAGCAGCTTATTATTATGTATATTTTAAAGTTATAAATTCTATGCAAGAGTTCCTGAAAAATGTAGCTATTTATGGAACCAGCATCAAGAAAAATGTATATGGACTATATATGTTTGGAATGGTAGGAAGCGGTGATATCAAGGCTATGCTTTTATGTACGGCAATAGTTGCCTTGGCATCGATCCTCACATGGTACATTCTGAAACGAAGCTTCATCAGCATGGCTACTACATCAGCTTCTTCTAAAAAAGTAGAATATAAAGAAAAGCGGACCAAGGAAGCCTCTGTTACATCGGCACTTCTCAGAAAAGAATTTCAAAAATTCACATCAAGTGCCAACTATATGTTGAATTGTGGTTTGGGAATCATTGTTTTTCCTATAATTATCGTAACAATGCTCATAAAGGGACCGGATTTTTCCAAGGCTATTTCGGGTGCATTTACCGGCAAGACAGGACTGATACAGCTGATCATTTTTGTTGTGCTATGTCTGACCATGAGTATGATCAATACTGGTGCTCCGTCAGTATCCCTTGAGGGAAAGAGCATATGGATACTACAATCTCTTCCGGTGAGCCCATGGACAGTGCTTAAGCAGAAGATGAAGGTGGAGCTGCTCCTGATACTAGTTCCGCTTACAGCTACGATTCCGGTATTGCTGTTTTATTTCCAGACAAAAAATATTGGATTGCTGATAGGCTTCGTGCTGGCTACGTATTCCTTTATGATGTTCAGGGTTCTGTGGGACATGTTCTGGGGTGTCAAGCTGGCCAATATAAATTGGACCAATGAGACTGCTCCGGTTAAGCAAGGAGCCGCTGCACTAATATCTGTTTTCAGTGGTATGGGACTATCGGCCGCTGCAATTTTAATTTTTGTTGTGGTCGGGAACGAGGCTATGAGCGTAGAGACTTATTTCTACGCAATCATAGGAATATTGATATTCTTGAATATACTATTGTATATATGGTTGAGGCGTCGTGGCGCTGAGGCATTTGCCAGACTATAAAAATCAGGATGCGAAAAGTGATTTCATTTTTCGCATCTTTTTTTATTTAGAGTTGAAAAAATTTTTTATTATCCTACAATAGTAATTCGTGAGCTATGTTGATTTAGTCAGGAAGATATTATGAATAGAAATAAAAACTTACAGATCTCTGAAACATTTTTAGTAGCAAGCGTATTGGCCTTGGCCGGCGGTTTTATGGATACATATTCATATCTATGTAGGGGTGGAGTATTCGCCAATGCGGAAACCGGAAATATTGTATTGTTTGCAATTAATCTTGGCGGGTTGCATTGGATGAAAGCGCTTCATTTTCTGGTGCCGATCTTGGCATTTGCAACAGGAGTAATTATATCGGAAAGTATCAAGACAAAGAGAGATGATCTTAACAATCTTCATTGGAGACAGATCGCTATATTGATAGAAATAGGAATATTGATTGCTGTTGCATTTATACCACAGGAATTGAACCTCTTGGTCAATTCGATAATATCCCTTACATGTGGCGTTCAGGTCTGTACTTTTGCCAAAGTTTATGGCAATGCGATGTCCACGACAATGTGTACTGGTAATCTGAGAAGTGGAACACAGAGAATGCATAAATATTTTATGACCAAGGATAGAAAATTCTTAAGAGAGGGTATTCTATATTATGGCTGTATATTGTTTTTCATTATAGGCGCAATTATTGGAAGAGGGCTTATCACGTTGTTTGGAGAAAGGGCGATTATTTTTGCGGCAGCAGAATTAATGATCGCATTTCTAGCAATGTTTAAAAGTAATGAATAATGTGTCCGTCTTATGGGACAGCATTTTATGTATATTTGTATTATCAAATAACACAGAAGTGCGTGCGTCGCAATAGGAGGAGACTATATGATGAATAAAAGCAATATCAAGAACCTAATGCTTTCAATAGCAGCGTTGATAACATTTGCCATTGCAGCTTGCGGACCAGCACTGTGAGGAAACTATAAATAGTGTCCAATAAATATCCCTCCAGTGGTATAATCAGACCACAGGAGGGATATATTATGTCTAAAGGCAATAATCAGAAAATTAAGCTTAGTATTCTTAGCCGTATTATGCTTGATAAAACGGATGAAGATCATGGACTTACTATGCCGCAGATCATGACGGAATTGGAGCGATATGATATTTCCGCAGAGCGTAAAAGCATCTATTCAGACTTTCAGGATATGACAGAGAGCCTTGGTATTGAAATAATCAAGGAAAAGATAGGAAGAGAGACCTATTATAGTGTAGGACAGAGAGAGTTTGAACTGGCAGAAGTCAAGCTGCTGATCGATGCGATACAGTCTTCCAAATTTATTACAGAGAAAAAATCCAGGACTCTCATAAAAAAGATCAAGGGATTCGTCAGTGAATATCAGGCCAAGCAGTTGCAGCGACAGGTCTACATCAATGACCGTGTCAAGACTATGAATGAGTCAGTGTATTATAATGTTGATGAGATTCACGCTGCTATTAATTCCAATAACAAGATAAGATTTAAGTACTATAAATGGGACATCAATAAGGAACTTGTGCCGAAACATGAGGACGAATATACTATCGTGAGTCCGTGGGCCTTGGTGTGGGATGATGAAAATTATTATATGGTCGCATTTGATGATATAGATCGTAGGATCAAGCATTATCGTGTAGACAAGATGATGCATATAGATATCAGAGATGAAAAAAGAGAAGGCAAGGAGCTGTTCAAAGATTTCGACATGGCCAGGTATACAAATAGCACATTTGGAATGTATGGCGGTGAATTGAAAAAGGTTAGAATAGAATTCCCAAATGATATGTGCGGTGTATTTATAGACAGATTTGGTAAGGATGTTACGATAAGACCTGCAAGTAAAGGCAGAAGCATAGTATCGGTAGAGGTTGCCGTGAGCTCTGCATTTTTTGGGTGGGTGTTCTCTCTCGGTTCTGCCGTAAAAGTATCAGGCCCGAACTCTGTTGTGGAAGAGATGCGTTCTTACGGACAAGAGATTATGAATAATTACAATTAGTGGAATCCTGGATATTGTATAAAAAACATGGGATTAAAAAAATGCAAAAAGAAAAGATGTTGCATTGAAATTTGGGGAAAGTGCAACACCTTTAGGAAAAGATGATGTTGCGTTCAAAGGGGAAGGAGTTCGCAACACCATATTGGATAATGTTGGTATCATCGATACCGCTGATTATGATAACACTATGGATTTTCGATGTAAACACCATAAAAATAAAATTTCTATAAACTTTTGGTGTCCTTTAAATGCTTTAAAATGGGACAATTGATCGTTTGTTCAGATAATTTATGGAATGTCATGTCGAATTCTTGATATAGCAAAATAAGGAGAATATACACAAAATGAAGAAGAACGAAAAGACGAATGTTATGAGAATTCTGTCTCAGAAAAAAGTCCCATATCAGGAAGTTGTATATACGGAACTTGAATCTACCACGGGAACAGATATTGCAAAATATCTGGGAGAAGATCCGGACAGAGCATTTAAGACGCTGGTAACTACAGGTAAGACTGGTGAACATTATGTTTTTGTTATTCCGGTAGATGCGGAACTCGATCTAAAAAAAGCTGCAAATGCAGTTGGAGAAAAGTCTATAGCTATGCTTCCGCTAAAAGAGCTACTTCCTCTTACAGGATATGTCCATGGAGGATGTTCGCCTATTGGAATGAAAAAGGTATTTAAGACCGTTTTTCACGAGACAGCAGGAACCTATGACAGCATATTTTTTTCCGGAGGGAAAGTAGGATATCAGGTCAAGCTAAGGCTGTCGGACATCCAAGACGTATTGAAATATTCACTTTGTGATGTGATATAATAAACGGAATTTTTAAATATGAATTCATATTATTTGAAACACAGGAAATATTAATGGTGAAGCTGAAATAAGGATATTTAGATGATACGGATAAAAAAATATATTAAGAGAACTATTGTTATTCTCCTGATCATCGTTGCACTTGCAGCGATAGCATTTAAGCTCTATACAATGAACTATTACAGAGCAGATACTAAAACGATCAAGGAAATTGAAAGAGCCGGAGACGTTGTAGTTAAAAAATATGACAAAAATACACTGGCTTTTTTCCCAAAGGATGTGACACCAAAAGCGGGAATAGTTTTTTATCCTGGGGGCAAGGTGGAGTACAAGGCATATAGTGGATTCATGTATAAGCTGGCAGAGAGAGGATATTTATGTCTACTGCCTCGGATGCCTGAGAACCTGGCATTCCTGAGACTTGATGCTGCGAGCAATTTAGACCTTGATGAGACCAAAGTAGAAAAATGGTATATAGGAGGTCATTCTCTAGGCGGGGTTGCTGCAGGGCAGTATTTAAGTGATGAGTATTCTGATGGCGAGACTAAGTTCTCAGGCCTCATACTTTGTGCTTCATATGTTACATCAGATCTCACAGATTCAGAATTAAGTACACTTTCTATATATGGTTCCAATGATGGTGTCCTCAACATGGAAAAATATCGTGAAAATAAAAAGAATCTTCCCGATCTCATAGAGAAGGTAATAAAGGGTGGGATCCATTCATATTTTGGTTGCTATGGTAAGCAGTCAGGAGATGGAAAAAGCAAAATATCCAATGAGGAACAATTAAACGAGGCTGCGGATATTGTCTCTGAATGGATCGAAAAAAATCG
>JAGOLM010000032.1 GCA_017994075.1 Lachnospiraceae bacterium | reverse complement strand
CAAAATCACACTCCGGATAGTCCTCACAGCCATAGAACTTTCGTCCTTTTCTGGTCTTTCTGATAACGACGTCCTTGCCACACTTAGGACATGGAACATCTATTTTTTCTAAGTAGGGCTTTGTGTTTCTGCACTCAGGGAAACCCGGACATGCCAAAAATTTACCATGTGGTCCGTATTTTATTACCATGTGTCTGCCACAATTGTCACAGATAACATCTGTTTCCTCATCCTGAATCTTGACCTTATCCAGATTTTCTTCCGCTTTTTTCACAAGCTCATTCAGATCCGGATAAAAATTCCTGATAATTGACTTCCACTCGACCTTGCCCTCTTCAACACCGTCTAAGAGACTCTCCATATTGGCAGTGAATTCCGGATTGACAATAACCGGAAACGATTCCCTCATTATATTATCGACAGCCTCACCAACCTCTGTCATAAATATATTCTTACCTTCCTTGGTAATATATCGTCTCTTTAAAATGGTGGCAATTGTGGGAGCATATGTACTTGGACGACCTATTCTCTTTTCCTCAAGAGTATGAACTAATGATGCCTCTGTAAAATGTGCCAGAGGCTGCGTAAAATGCTGCTTTTCATCAAAACTGTCAAGATTAACTTTAGTCTTATCTGTCAGATTGCCAAGGCAGTTCTTCTTAGCCTCCTTTTCATCATCAGTATCTATATATACATATCGGAATCCTGCAAATTTCTGTTTTGATTCAGTTCCCGAAAATACATATCCGGCAGAACTCACCTTAACCGAAACATTTTCAAAAACAGCATTGGACATCTGGCTAGCTACAAACCTCTTCCAGATGAGCTGATATAATCTAAACTGATCTCTTGATAGAGATTCCTTAATCTCTGACGGAACACGGTTTACATCAGATGGTCTGATAGCCTCATGGGCATCCTGAATATGCTGATTGACCCTTTTCTCTTCCTTTAGATTAAGGTATTCACTACCATAATTTCCAGAAATAAACTCGGCGCAAGCAGCCTTAGCCTCATCAGCTATTCTGACTGAGTCTGTTCTAAGATAAGTAATAAGTCCTACTGTTCCCTGACCCTTAATATCAACTCCCTCATAGAGTTGCTGAGCTATCCTCATAGTCTTTTGGGTGGAAAAGTTAAGTGCCTTAACAGCTTCCTGTTGAAGTGTACTTGTCGTAAAAGGCATTGGGGATTTTCTCTCCCTTTTTGACCTTTGAACAGATTCTACTTTAAATTTTCCCTTTTTAGCTGCATCTCTTATATTATCAAGAGATTCCTTATCACTTATCTCTAGCTTTTTATCCTTATCGCCATAAAAAGATACAGTAAACGGGGTTTTTTCACCTTCTGCATTAATAATAGCATCAAGTGTATAGTATTCCCTTGGGATAAAAGCATCTATCTCAGCTTCTCTGTCTGCAATAAGCCTAAGAGCAACAGACTGAACACGTCCAGCAGAAAGTCCTCTTTTTACCTTTGCCCAGAGTAGTGGACTGATTTCATATCCAACCAGTCGGTCTAATACTCTTCTTGCCTGTTGAGCATCAACAAGATTCATGTCAATTTCTCTTTGAGCTTTGAAAGAGTCCTTAACTGCTTTTTTTGTAATCTCATTAAAAGTAATTCTCTTAACATCTCTGTTTACAAGATTAAGTGCATAAAACAGATGCCATGAAATCGCTTCTCCTTCGCGGTCCGGGTCAGTTGCAAGAAATATATGATCTGCTTTTTTGACTTCCTTACGAAGCGAAGCCAAAAGCTCTCCCTTACCTCTTATTGTTATATATTTGGGCTCATAATCGTTATTAACATCTATGCCCATCTGACTCTTCGGTAGATCCCTTACATGTCCAATTGATGCGACAACCTCGTAGTTTTTTCCTAGAAACTTCTTGATTGTCTTAACTTTGGTTGGGGACTCAACGATCACCAGATTTTTAGCCATACAATAACTCCTTCTATATTTATGAAACAGCATAAATCTTCCACAATATACAACAGTAACCTTATCTTTTCAAGAAAATTTTATTTTTTGTTTACAAAAATATTATAAATTTACCTATTTGTTTATAAAAAAATCAGAGAATTTATTTTTTTTAATCATTTGTTTGCATTGATGGATGTTACCATATTTCATGATAATTTTAATGTTCTGAAAGGAGCTATATGTATTTTTCTGTAAAAACTTCTGTGCTTCACGGCATAGATAGTATGGTAGTCTCATGTGAATCTGATGTTTCAAATGGGATGCCTGTATTCCTTCTAGTTGGTTTTTTATCCGAAGAAGTAAAAGAATCCCGAGAACGTGTGCGAACCGCCTTATCAAATATAGGTATATCACTTCCTGCCAAGAGAATAACCGTCAATATCTCGCCAGCTTCTATCAAGAAATCAGGAACATCCTTTGACCTTCCGATTGCGATTTCCATTATTGGTGCCATGGGTATGATACAGTCTAAGAATCTAGACCGGTCTCTTATGCTTGGTGAGATGAATCTTCAGGGCAATATACTTCCTGTAAACGGTGTACTTCCTGCGGCTCTCTCCTGTAAGGAAAACGGAATAGATATAATAATCGTTCCTGATGAGAACAAAAAAGAGGCTTCCCTCGTCCCAGGTCTAAAGGTCATACCTGTAAAAAGTATATCTGATCTTATTGTCATTCTTAAGAGTCCACTTCCTGATGAATCCGATATTTATTATAAAAATTCTGAAACTGAATATTCCGAAGTCCTTAGAAATATTCCTGATTTTAAAAATGTAAAAGGCCAGAGACTATTACGACGAGCCTTGGAAATTGCTGTTTCCGGTATGCATAATATCCTTATAAGTGGTCCTCCGGGAGCCGGCAAAACTCTAGCAGCCAAGTGTGTTCCCTCTATTCTTCCTCCTATGACGGAACCGGAAAAAATATTAATTTCCAAAATATACTCCGCAGCAGGTATTTTTCGAGAAGAAAGTTCTCTTCTCAGTACCAGACCATTCAGGTCGCCTCATCATTCTGTTTCCAAGGCCGGATTGGCCGGAGGAGGGCGTAATCCAATGCCTGGTGAGATCACACTTGCTACAGGAGGTGTTCTTTTTTTAGATGAACTTCCTGAATTTTCCCGAGATACTCTAGAGGTACTTAGACAGCCTCTGGAAAGTCATGACATATATATATCAAGAGTCGGTCAGTCAGTTACCTTTCCTGCTGATTTTATGCTTATAGCATCTATGAATCCATGCCCCTGTGGGTATTTCCCCGATTTAAATAAGTGCCACTGTAATGAACCTGATATCAGGCGATATATGAAAAAACTAAGCGGTCCTCTTTTAGACAGGATCGACATGACAACATCAGTAAAAGCTCTGTCCTTTGATGAATTAAAGAATGCAGAACTGTCTGAGTCCTCTTCTGAAATATATAAACGTATCGAAAAAGTTATGGATATACAGAAAAAAAGATTTAAAGGAACTAATATTTTATTCAACAGCAGGATACCTGCTGAGAAAATAGAGAAATATTGCGTTTTATCAGAAAATGCTGCTCTCTTTGCCAAAGAACGTTTTATAAAATTGGAATTATCTGCCCGCTCATATCATAAGATTCTAAAAATAGGAAGAACTATAGCTGATTCCAATGGACATGAATATATAGAAAATAATGACTTGAAAGAAGCTTTTTTATACAGAGATCTGACATGGAAATGATATTGGATAAAATGATATTGGATGAAATACTATTAAAAATTACTATTGGAGGAAATTGAATTCAATGAACAAACTTAAAAATGACAAAATGCCCTATTCTCTATGGCTAAACAGTATCGTGGGAATAACTGTAAAAGAGAAAAAAGCCTTGATGGAATATTTTGACAGCGCAGTAAAAATATACAAAGCCAATACAACTGAATTAGAAAGATCTCTTATATTATCTAATGACAAAATAGAAATCATTAATAAATCCAGGAGAGAGATCCAATTGGTGAAGCCATACAAAGATATGACGGAAAGAGGCATATCTTATTATGATTATAAAGATAATCACTATCCCACCGCACTAAAAGAGATTCCTGATTATCCCCTAGGCATATTTCATTTTGGCAAGCCTATTCCAAATGAAAATATATGTGTCGCAATTGTAGGTTCTAGAAGATGCACTACCTATGGTTCAAAAGCAGCGGAGGAACTTGCCTATGTTCTAGGGAAATCCGGTTTTACAATTGTATCCGGAATGGCTCGCGGAATCGATTCTCATGCTCACTGCGGTGCCGTAAAAGCGGGTGCATTTACAGTAGCCGTTTTAGGATGCGGAGTAGATGTATGTTATCCTCCTGAAAGCCAAAAATTATATATGGATATTTCCAAAAATGGATGCATTATATCAGAATACCCTCTTGGTCAATCTCCTCTTCCAAAGCTTTTTCCTCAGCGAAATAGAATAATAAGCGGCATGTCAAGACATATAATTGTTACAGAAGCCCGGGCAAAAAGTGGTTCTCTTATAACTGCAGATCTGGCTCTTCAGTATAATCGAAATGTATATGCTGTCCCTGGGAGAATGTATGATCCCCTCAGTGAAGGAACGAATCTTCTAATTGAAAATGGGGCAAATCTGATCACATCACCGGAAAATATGCTTAAACTTATTTCTCAAAACAGCTTCCGAAATTTTGAGATTATGGATGAACTATCTCACGAATCCATTGATGAGCTTACTGATAATGAATCCATTGTTCTAAAAGAAATAGACTATTATTCCATACATCGTGATGATATTGAGAAGAATTCTGGTTTTACAGGTGATGATCTAACCGATATTCTTGATTCGCTTACAGAGAAAACTAAAATTAATGAAATATATTCAGGCTACTATGTCAGGAAGTAAGATCAAACGTAGAATACAAATCTGTTATATGAAAATCCGTTCTTTTTATATCTGTTTTATGTAAATCCTTTTTTCTAAATTCATTATTTGAATTAAATTATACAAAAAATACCGACCTCCCAATTATTAGATTTTAGTCTAACTTTTTGAGGTCGGTACATATTCCTTTTAATTATATTAAATTATTATTTAAGCCATTATGACAATCTAGGGATATCTGTAAGTCCGATCTTCTTTCTGACCTTTCGAAGTGTTTTCTCTGCTGCATAAGCTGCTTTTTGATCATTTGTAGCAATGCATTTTTCCAGATATGTCTTATCATTCAATATTTCATTATATCTATTCTGAAGAGGTGCCAATTCATCCGCTACGATCTCACCTACAGCAAGTTTAAAATCTCCATATCCCTTACCATCAAATTCTTTTTCAATCTCATCATATCCTTTGCCTGTGATCGAACCATAAATATTCATTAGATTTGATATACTTGGCTTGTTTTCTTCGTCAAATCTTACTACAGTTTCAGAGTCGGTAAGTGCTCTCTTAAATTTTCTGATTATAGTATCTCTGTCATCAAGTAAGAGAATGGTAGAATTGACATTTTCATCTGACTTGCTCATTTTCTTGTTAGGATCCTGAAGAGACATTATCTTGGCACTTTTTTTACCATAATAACCCTCTGGAATCTTAAATACATCGCCGTATATCTTGTTAAATCTATCAGCAATGACACGAGCAATTTCAAGATGCTGTTTCTGATCCTTTCCTACCGGTACCAGATCTGTCTGATACAGGAGAATATCAGCTGCCATAAGAGCAGGGTATGTAAACAGACCTGCATTAATGTTATCCGCATTCTTTTGGGATTTATCCTTGAACTGTGTCATTCTGCTTAGCTCACCTGTGTAAGTATAGCAATCAAGTATCCATCCCAGATATGCATGAGCCGGAACATGGGACTGAAAATATATACAATTCTTTTCGGGATCAAGACCCCCAGCTATAAAAAGAGCATACAAAGATTTAGCATTTTTTCTAAATGTAGCAGGATCCTGTCTGACTGTAAGAGAATGAAGATCCATGACGCCAAAGTAACATTCAAATTCGTCATGAAGCGATACCCAGTTCTTCAAAGCTCCCAGATAATTACCTAATGTAAGCACATTGGTTGCCTGCATTCCACTATATAGAATAGGCTTTTTATCCGTACTTTTATCTATATCTTTTTTTGTGATCACTGATTCATTATTATATGTTGTTTCCATTAGTATTATTCTCCTATTACTTTTTTAATACATTTTCACGTATATATTTATACGTGTAATTTTCACCATGTTCGGACACCATTTTTAAGAGCCTGTCCAAAAGCTCCCTCGTATCAGGGTGTAACAAGTAATGATGTTTTCCCTTTAAAAAATACTCGTAAGCACTGCTATCTGTATACTTATCTTTTTGATAAGTCTTACATGCGCTTATTCTATCTATCATCATTTCAACAACATATTTTTCAGGCATCTTCATACCACCCATTGCATGTACACCATCCAATGCATAGTCTATCCAATACTCCATATGATGCTTATTTCTTCCCTTATGATGTAACCAGGCTGATGAATAACCCCTGTCTTCTCTTTCCTCATTGTTTGGGCTATGGTCTCCCTGGAAATACTTCACACCTACCCAAAACTCCACAGGTGAATATTTTGACAGATCGTGAGTCATGCCTTGCCAGTATAACCCGGCCTTAAAGCATCCTCTTCTCACCAGATTCTTATGATGACTGATTGTTCTTACGTGTCCATAGAATTTTTGAAATCTATTCATTAATAACCGGACTCTCCTTTCCTATCAGGATTGTAAGACTTCCGCCCGGCACTAGGATCAAGGTCTGATCTTTCAACAGTTTCTCTTCCTTGTTCCAAACTCCATCGGATGTATTTGTCACAAAATACCATGAGCGCTTGCTTAACAATCTCGGAATTGAAAAATCTACCTCGCCGAGGAAAAAATTAAACAGAAGCATAATATCCTGCTCGTTATCATCAACATATGCACCTGCATACAAGATTCCTATTGCTTTTCTGTCCTCTGACAACCATATGGTCCAAGGTTCCTTGCCATGATATGAGAGATCCGGAAGTCCTACATGATTGTAATCTCTCATTTCTTTTGGTCTAATTGTAGACAGAACCTGATGCGAATTTCTAAATGCGATCAGTTCCTTTACATAATTTTTAACATCTCTGTCTCTTTTTTTCTTAGAAAAATTCGCCCATCCCTTGACGTTGTCCTGGCAATATACGTTGTTATTTCCATCCTGACTATTCATTATCTCATCGCCAGAGTGGATCATAGGTATTCCCTGAGACAAAATAACAGCTCCAAGAGCAGTTCTTATATGTCTCATTCTGATATTCCAGACAGATCTGCTTCCTGTATCTCCTTCGACTCCATAATTGTCAGTAAAATTGAAATTATTACCATCTACATTATTCTCGCCATTATCTTCATTATGTTTTTCAATACATGAAAATGAATCTCTTAGTGTGAATTCCAATTCAGATGCTGCATAATTAACAAACCCATATTTTTCATTCTGCCTCTTCATCATATTTGCAAATTCAACAATACTGCCATCTTTATGATTTTGAAGCTTCCTAAGCGAGTATAAAAATCTATCATCGCAGCAAAACAAATGACGATATCTGGCATTTTCCTGCTGTAATATATCTTCCGAAAAATGATCATAAAAGATCTTAATACAGCTCAGATATGGATCTTTGGCAATTCTGCTGATAGGCATGTCCATACCGATCAATCTGAATCCATCAACATGATAATTGGATGACCAGTATTTCAGGCTATCCAATATCTCATCCTCCGAAACATCCTGCGAAAAAGACATTTCCATAATGATTTCCATGCCATATCTGTGAATAGCACGGACCATCTCTCTCATATGAACATCGGGATTCTCACCACCAAAATATGATACCTTTGGTGAGAAGAACTGTGCATCAGAATAGCCCCAATAATTAACCTTATCTATTGGTTCATTTGCGATTTCTCTGGTACCATTCTTTTTAATATTCAGATGTTCCTTATACATGATTTCTTCAAAATCATATATTGGTTGAAATTCCAGCGCATTGATACCAAGATCTCTAAGATATGGGAGTCTGGATATAACCCCAAGATAATTGCCTCTTTTTTTCTCAGGCAATCCGCAATCCATTGTAAATCCCCTCATATGGAGACTATATATAATCATTTTGTCATCAGGAATATGTGGTCTGTTTTCATCTCGCCACTGTTCATTTTGAGTTGAAAAACCACCAAGTATCCTAAAATTATTTTTCTTTCTGGTTAAATCATTCCATTTCTCACGGCCTATTACTACCGGCGCATAAGGATCCATCCTTGACTGACCATCCTCTTCGATCAAATAACCAGTATTCTTATATGAAATTCCAATAACCGTAATAGAACATATACGACCATATATATAATCGCTTTCTGCATCAATCCTTACGGGTTTGATATTTTCATTTTCAAAAAATAATAATGCAGGAGATTTCCCATTTTTTAGCTCAAATGTAAACGTAGCGGCCTTGCCACGAACCGAAACTCCAAGTCTTTTAAAGTCACCTTTTTTGGCAGCCAGTTTCATGTATCACCCTCGTTTTCGAATCAATTTTTCACGTAAGTGTTATTCTACAACAAATTTCTTATTCTTACAATGAAAGACCCATTTCTCTTATAAATCTCGATGGATAAAATTTTTTATTGTCTCTTGATTTCAAAGTGCCCAGAATAAGCTTTGATCTAGCTCTTGTAAGAGCCACATAAACCATTCTCCGTTCTTCCTCAATTGTATCAGTATCTGTTTTTCGAAGAAGTGGCGTAATTCCTTCATTAAGGTCCGGAATATATACATTGTCAAATTCAAGTCCTTTTGAAGCATGAAATGTAAAGAGGCCAACGTCTGCCTTATCAAATGGAGTGTGTTTATAAGAATCACAATCATTTTTCAGAAAATCATAAAAAGAATTAATCGTACGAAATGTCTTTGCTTCTTCCATTATATATATAAGTCTTTCAAAAAATTCATCTGATAGATCCTGTCGTAATTTACGATTTATATTCATTCCTGTGTTTTTAACATAATAGTTAAGTGCCGCATATGGACTCAATCTGCTGCACACATCTAGCATACCTTTTAAATCAGATATGTATCTCTTTGTGTCAGGGTCATATGAAGCATTTTTAATTATATTATCCCATGTCATTTTATGTTCTGATATTAAAAACCTAGGCACCAGAATCCCTGAAAAATTAAACAATTTTAGTATAGTATTTCTTCTGATGTCTCCACATAAGCTATCAAAAAGGCACATCACAAATATTTCAGGAGAATTTTTAATTTCTTTTTTTATATCACCCTTACGATAAATCTTTAGATTTCCTCTGTACAATATTTTTTGTATCATATCGCCTTGATAATTATTTCTATATAGAATAACCGAAGCTGGTCCTGATGAACTGCGATCTGTTTGACGTATCATCACATCCGAAACTATCTTTTTTTCAAAATCCTGTATTTCTTCCATTGGGTCATTATATTCATTAAGGAATAAATCTGTTTCAGTAATAATCTTGGGACATATCTGTTTTTGAAAACGATTTTTATTATTCCTGATAAGCCTCTCTGCTGTTCCAATTATTTTATTGGGGCTTCTATAATTATTTTCAAGCTTAAGTAATGTACATCCCGGATACAACCTCGGGAAATCCAGCATAAGGGAAGGATCAGAACCTCTAAATCCATATATTGCCTGGTCCTCATCTCCCACTGCAAAAATATTATTATTGGGATATACCAGAAGTGACAGAATCCGAAACTGTAGTCTGTTCATATCCTGCACTTCATCTACTAAAACATAATCAAAGTTAGTTCTCCATTTTTTCAGTACTTTAGGCTTATCAACGAACAGTTGTAATGTCAGAAAGAGCATATCGTCAAAGTCTATTCTGTGGTCCTTTTTTTTCAAAGCTTCATATGTATCAAAAATAGACTTGTTTTCCGACTCTTTTTCATCTTTTTTCATACAATTTACTTTATAACTTAGTTCCTTTTCCAATATGCCATAGAAATCAGATACTCCCTCGTCTTTCACACCTCTTATTGCGGCAGCCTTTTTCAGATAGTGTTCTTTTTCTTTTCCAAATAAAATATCGGCACTTTTATATCCGCATTCCTCCATTAAAATATGGAGAAAAACAGAATGAAAAGTACCGAAATTCACAGAGCAAGAAGAATCAGCAGAGATTTGTAGAAATCTCTGCTTCATATTTTCTGCCGCATCTTTTGTAAATGTAATTACCAAGATACGATCTTGCTTTACGTTATATAGGCTAGTAAGTGCCTTGATTCTCTCTGTTATAACCGCAGTTTTACCAGAGCCTGGGCCTGCCACTACCAGACATGGTCCATCCATGTGCTCTACTGCTTTTTTTTGATATTCATCTAGCATAGTCATTTTCTTTTTGGGTCGGAATCAGACATACTTTGGAAATCATCTTTATATATAACAGAACTCTTATTAAAGCTTATGATCGCTTTTTTTGCTCGCTTTAGAGTTCTTTTTCCAGTTTTTCGATTGCTTTTTGAACTCGCTTTATCGACTCATCCTTGCCCAGAATCTCCATAAGCTGTGTTGCTCCGCCGGGAGTGCTTTCTTTTCCTGATACGGCCGTTCTAAGAGGCCACATTACATAACCATTTTTATATTCATGATCAGTTGAAAATGATTTAAGCATATCAAAAAGAGCGTCATTCGAGTAATCATTCTGTGCCTCAAGATCAGAAAGTACTTCCTTTAAAACCATAAGAGAGCTCTCAGCTGTTGTCTTCATCTTCTTATGAGTATACATAGCTATATCATATTCCGGAACCTCTTTCAAGAAATCGATATGTTCTTCAATTTCCGGGAAAGTCTCGATTCTGGTCTGAACCAATTCAGCTACCTTTTTCTTGTTCATTCCATCTGGAATCACTTCCGAAATATATTTTTCTGCTTTCTCAAAGAAAGCATCAGGTGCCATTTTCTTAATATACTCACCATTCATCCACTTAAGCTTACCATAGTCAAAAACAGCCGGTGACTTACCGATACGGTGATAATCAAACGCTTTTACAAGTTCATCAAGAGTAAATATCTCCTGATTTCCATCAGGGCTCCATCCTAAAAGTGCTACAAAGTTAACAATAGCATCTGTCAGGAATCCCTGATCTACTAGATCCTCAAATGATGAATGTCCACTTCTCTTTGACAGTTTATGATGTTCCTCATTAGTAATAAGAGGGCAATGAATATACTTAGGTACTTCCCATCCGAAAGCATCATACAATCTGTTATATTTGGGTGAAGATGAAAGGTACTCATTACCTCTTACCACATGGGTTATTCCCATAAGATGATCATCTACAACATTTGCAAAATTATATGTGGGATATCCGTCTGATTTGATCAGGATCATATCATCAAGTTCTGAATTATCTACTGTGATATCACCATATATCTCATCATGAAAAGATGTTGTTCCTGTTCTAGGGTTATTCTGTCTGATTACATAAGGCATTCCACTAGATAGATTCTTCTCTACTTCTTCCTTGCTTAAGCTAAGACAATGCTTATCGTAAACAGAGATCGTCTTGGTCTCACCATCCACTGTAATGGTCTGCTTTAAGCTCTCAAGCCTCTCTTCATCACAGAAACAATAATATGCCTCACCATCATCTATCAGTTTTTTGGCATACTCGAGATATAGTCCGTTTGCCTGTCTCTCAGACTGAACATAAGGTCCAACACCCTTATCCTTATCAGGTCCTTCATCATGAATAAGTCCGGTTTCCTGAAGTGTTCTGTAAATGATCTCCACAGCTCCTTCGACATAACGTTCCTGATCTGTATCTTCGATCCTCAAAATATAATCGCCATCCTCATGCTTAGCTATGAGATATGCGTAAAGTGCTGTTCTTAAATTGCCGACGTGCATCCTTCCGGTAGGGCTGGGTGCAAATCTAGTTCTAACCTTTGCCATTTTTAATTTCTCCTTTGTCTCTCGGGTTCAGCTCCCGGATTTCTTTTTTTATATTGATTCAGGCCGCAGAGCCTGTCAACTGACTGTATTATTTCTATAATCTCAGGGACATAAAAATTATGCTCCTTCATTATCCTGTCTATTTCATCTCTTTCGAGCTTAACAGAATTCATATTTGAATCGATCTGATCCTTTATTTTTTGTCTTCTTTGGATCAATCGTTGCTTGACCTCAACCATTTCTTCTTGTCGAACCAGGGCAAGCGCTTGAAATCTCCATACTTTGGGATCATATAGCTTCTTTTTATTCAAAAATCCCATTACTCGATCATTACAGACTTCAATATCCATATTATTTCTATTATATAGTTCCCTGTCTCTTTTCTCATTTTGATAATTATTCCAAAGATATTCAAGTTCTTTTGACGAATCAATGTCATAATTTGAATAAACGTAATTGACAGCACTTGTTATATTAACATACTTCATTTTGATTGCATTCAACATTGGGATGATTCTGTTTAGATATCTAAGAGAACTTCTGTTTTTTCTTTTTATATATGAATCTCTCATAAATATAATTGTAAAAACAGTAGCTGTAAATAATAGAACGATTATCTGAAGCCATTTCAGATCAGTTCCGGTATAATACTGATATAAAAATAATGTTCCGGAAATAATAAGACAGGAAATTAAAAAAGCAATCGAGACAATGCTCTGAAATCTGATTATCTTTTTCATTGAATCCCTATCTATTTCTATAGCACTCTTTTCACCTTCGAGATGTCTCATATCCTTGCTCAGTGAATCCTGATAAATTTCATTTTGAATTAACCTGTCTATTGTAGCAGGAATGCTATCCTCATTTTCCTCCATAAGCGTATAATTCTTTTCAGAAATTCTTGATTCTCTATTCTCAAATCCGACTCTTGCCTTTGTAAGTTCAACCAATGTAGATGCCAATCCGGAAAGTTCGTCTTTTTCTTCTTGGATAAGATTCTCCAAAATTTCAATATCCTTGAGATAATTGTTTACTACCCTGTACTCTTTCTTTTCTGATTCGATTTCCTTGGTAGTGGAAACGATCTGTTCGCTTGAATCAAGTATATATCTCTCAAGCTTTTTAGGATCATTCCAACTATCCAATTTGTTTATTTCCTCAAAGGTCTTATCAAAAGCTAAGTCCAGATTATTCTTTTTCTTTTTTTTAAATCCAAACATCATCTACGCCCTCTGATTACATTCCGCTATTTTTTTCATATTCTGACTTCCATATCCCTGCAACAGCCATGATCGAAGATGGTCTTTCCTCACATGCCTTTTCAATTTTTTCACCAAAAGACACAACATCATTCTGTGTCAGTGAGACATTGTAAGCCTTTTTAACATCGTCCACAATATCAGGTGTCACCAGAAATCTCTCTGTTTCCTCATCAAAAGCTGATTCATCTCCAGCGACCAGGCATGTAAGTAAAAGCGACCTTAGGGCTATGTCTTTTCTTGTTTTTTCATATGATGTTCTAAAGCATACCAGTGCCTCTTCAAAGAAAAACATCCTTGCATAAGATACTCCAAGATTGTAAAAAAGATCTCCCTCAGTAACATTAGATATCTTTAACTTTTTTCTATCCTCTAAAATAGAAGTATATTCAATAATTGCGTCAGAATATCTACCTATTTTAAACATTCTGTCACCACGGATCTTTCTGATCTCAGCCTCACTCTTATTTTCCATAAGGGCAAGCTTATCCATGCTTATTTTCAACTCGTGGTCAGTAAGATAACCGCTTTCACGAAGTACCCTTCCCAGAAAAATATGAAAAGCTGTTCCCTCAGCCAACAGATCATCAAGTTCCCTCTTTAGCGATTGGAGTTTTAATTCTTTTCCTACCCATTCGGTAAAATCTGTTGAAATTAAATCTTCATTCAATAATTCTGTATGGTAAAATGCAATGAAACTAAGCTCCTCAAGAGAATATATATTTATTCCTACCGAATCAATATAATAAGGAGTTCCAGCAAGAGGCACCTTGCATAAGATTAATTCTCCCATTATTCCTCCTTTGGTAATTTAATGACATGAGTCCAGCTCTTGTCGGAGCTAGGAGCAATTTCTCCAAATCCCATGTCCTTGATAACAATACTTACTTCACGATCAGAATTTGCAGATGCATTGATCCTTAACCTAGTGGTTCTATCATCTCTTTCCGGCAGTCCCTCCAAGTAAAGTTTTTCAACATTTGCCTTACGACTTTCAGGCTTTTGTATCCAAAATTCCACCTCCGGACTTCCCATCAGAATGACCTCACAGTCTCCTTGACTCTGAAACCAGTTTTCACCGGCATTCATAAGGGAAATAAACTGCATCTTACTACCATCGTCAATTTTTAAAGATACATTTAACTTTAGTTCATTATCTCCAATATATATGTAATTCCAGTTAGATCCTGCTGATTTAGCATTTCCCGCAAAACAAGCTCCCTTAGAATATAGATTCTTGCCTATAAAAACCCTTCGATTCTGCAAAAGGTATTCCATAGACTTTTGCATCCATCCTCCGTCAAAGCCATCGCCTACCAAATATATGCTTGAAACCTGTCTGTTTTCCAAAAGACCTTTTAGAACATCCAAAAAAGCAATATCTCTTCTTCTATCTACTAATTTCTCTGATCCTTCCGACAGGTGAACAGTTATTGGTTTGGTTCCTTTATCCAGGCTCAAAAAGCTATAATGAATATTCTGTCTGTCTGCATCTACCAAGAGAACATCATAGAGATATGTGCTAGGCTGCTGATTAAGTGCGTAATAATAAAAACATTCCATATGATCCAGCAGTATCAATCTATCCTGTGGTATCTTTAGTTTTCCGGTAATTACAGAACAAAGTTCTGCGACCTCCAAAGACAAGTTTGGAACTGTAATTACAAGTTTCTGAACAGCCGCCTTTGTATATGGCTGTCCTGACATTTCAAAAATATTTTTAATAAAAAGAGCCAGAAGATCCCGCGCAGAGTATACAACTCCGTCTAATGTATAATCATTATTTGCAATTGCATTTTCTAGAATATTTTCTGCTTCTCTTGCCTTGCCCTCAGAGGCATAGGTTTTCGCATTTTTCCCATAAAACCACTGATCCAATCCATTTCTCTTGGAAATTGCAGTAGGAATCTGATATTCTTCACTACCCATTACAGTACTGACACTTCCTGGTTCTCGCATTGAAGAACGGTAGAAGCTCACTATTGTATTTTTATTTCCAAGATCAATACCATAAAAAATACCATCCACTTTTATCGCCGTTCCATTCTATCTACAATATTCCCAAAAGTTCCTTAGTCATAATATCCAACTTACCATATTCCTTAACTGTATTTTCAAGGTCATTCCACTCACTAAGCATTCCGTCATAGCACATATGATTTAGTCTGTCATATCTGCTCTCTTTTTTCTTTTCAAAATAATTAGGACCTGATACGGTACCGGATACCAATATATCACCATCTTTTTTATCTATCCGAATATCATAATCAATCAAATCTCCTGTAAAAAGTATCAGTGATTTTGTATACAGTCCCGGATATACTTCCGGAAGGAATTCAGTAAAATCATCAGCATTTTTTCTCTTTAATGTGATATAGAGACGTTTTCCTGATTCATAATTATATTCAATATATGTCTTATCATAGAGATGGTATTTGGTTTTTAGACCGCTTGGTGCATCCTTTAAAAAGCCAAATCTCATATTTCTATTCATATAGTATCTGATAGATCTGTCTAAAAGCAGCTTTTCTTCTTCGCTTAATTCCTGTTTGCCGCACAAATATCTCATAAGAGCAATCCTCATGCTCTCATTTACATCATCATCGTAGGCATATGATCTAAGCAGTTCGCTATTAAATATCTGAGGAAGTAATGTTCCCTTTAATAAATACTCCCTTGACCAAAATGTAAGAACTGCCTCTCTTACCATCCTGTTAGGCTTTCTCGTCAGGAAGATCTTAAATGCCATTTCCGGAAAATGAGTATCATCTCCTGAATATAGAAGCTGTATCAATATTCTTCCGGCCAGGTCTACATTTATAACAGATTCTCTCTCGGAATTTTCCAATAGCTTCTCCATTATCTCTATAGATCCGGTGAAATACCTTCCCAGATACGCTATGGTCTGCTGAGAAGAAAAGTTTTCCATCATAAGCTTAGCACAGGATGTAAGGAGAAAATCGTTGGAATTAAATTCAAATTTAACAATCATATAGTTAAATAGATTGAGTAGAAGACCCTTTCCGATATTCTGTCCATTATTGTGGATAAGATAATCATAGGCTTCTTCAAAATGCTCTGTTCTAACCCCATAGCTCACCACAATTGGAACAATATCTGACGGGATCATAAACTCTTCTCTTTTATTCCAAAAAAATGAAGCAAGAATATCTTCTCTACCATTTCTTTTTAATAGTTCATATATTCCTGAATACAATCCTTTTAAAAAGGCCGAATCTAAATCATTATTACTTAATATTGACTCAATAAATGGGATCTCATCCTCTGAGTATATATAATTTTTTTCTTTTCTCGTAAGTTCATGTAGCAGAGAAGGAACCGAATGCTTGAATTTTTCAGAAACTTCACATTCACTATCACTAAAATGAAGAATCGGATCCATTGCATAACATGATTCGTCAGCTGTCATTGTTCCATCTGCGTCCACTAGGAAAATTCTATAATCCTTATCCACCACTGGTAAATAAGCAATCCCCTTAATTATAGGTGACACAACCGGTTTTCTATAACAATTCTGGTATAAGACCACTTGTCTGGCTTCTGGTCTAAGAACTGCTACCCGTTGTATATACATAAACGGACCTATCAATTCAGCGAAATCGTGATAATTATGGTTTTTAGATATAACCTCCTGATATATTACTGTCAGATTCTCATTAATTCTCTCTCTTTGAAGCTGACTCAATGCAAACTCTTCCATACTCGGAACATACTCATTATATAACCTGGGTTTTTTCCACTTCATAGAGATCATATTTACAAATAGATATGCTTTTCTATCTTCCTGAAGATTGTTTGGATATCTAAAATATATCAACACCTGTTCGGGAATATCTGTCACACTATCTAGTGGTAGCGAATTAAGATAAGCTTCATATAATCCATTTACATTGAGTTCTTTGTCGACTCCAGCTCTATACCAGATTGAAGCTTCTTTATCAAAGTGCTCATATCTGATCAAATATTCTATAATAGCAAGCAAAATCTCATTTGAATGGACAGCATTATAGCCTGCTTCAGAAATAGTCAGCACAGATGTTTTAAATTCTTCCTCAGATCTAAGAAGTTCAGGGATCTGACCTGTAACATCCTTAGTCAAGATATCTCGTTTTCTTGCAAAATTAAGTACAGCCATTGTAAAACTATCCATTTTCTGTATAAGATAAGGATTGCTTCTGAAAATAGAGTACGCCTCTGCAAGGAGAATTGGGCAATTATATCCGGATACAATCCACTGTTTGATATCCTTAAGCTTTCTTGCCGAATCATTGACATATTCATTTCTAAGGTACAGAAGAAACACAAAAATCCTATAATCCTCTGGATTCATTCTGAATATCTTTTCGATTTCGTCTGTCAGTTTTCCCTGATACTGTTCATCAGAATCGATAATAATGCATAGATATAAAAGATATGCCCATTCAAAAGAATTGTGATTGATGATATCTTCCTTCAGGTCTCTTATCAACCACAGGGCCTTCTGCCTATCCTTAGATAATATCCTGGAATGGCACAATAGCAATCTATGAAAAATAGGAAGTCTATATGCCAGATATTCTTCTTCATCAGATTTTTCAGTTTTAAATTCCCCAAATTTAAAATCTAAATTTTCAAAATCAGACCTGTCATGGATCTTCCCCTCATTATCAAAATATACAGCCGGGTCAAAAGTTTTCTTCCTTGATTCTTCAGCCTTATATAATATTATTAAATTATCATATAATTTTTTAGAAAAAATATGAAGTTCCAGTTTACCTACTCTAAAGTCAATTAATTCATCATATATTTCGGCTTTCAGATTTGATATTCGAAGATTAAGCTTTCTCTCCGCATCACTATCATCTGTTAATGTGGCCTTGACCTCTAGTTTTTTTGTAGAACTTCCATCATAGAAACTGATGCATCCATAATTCTTTCCGGCATGCATCTTATCTTTTCTTATGAAAAAATCATATCCATATTCACGTCCGAGAAAATCCCCTTCATTTACAGCAGCCTTTGTGATCTCAACAAAAGGAGCATCGCACTTTATTGTAATAAGGAGTCTTCCCCATGTAGTTCTCTTAATATTTACTGATGCCTTCTGATCTGCTTCAATTTCATAAAATGAGATTTCATTTTTATCTAATTCAAAGTCAAGCTTTTCCTTAATATCAGCCTCTTCGAGGAAATTTTCAAGATTTGCAGCTGAATGAACTGCTTCATAATATCCTTTATACAATAGTCTGAGAGCCGGTTCTTGCTTATTCATAAATCCAGCAAATCCCTTGCTATAGAAAACACTCATCCCCTCTGTAAAATCAACTTCACAAAGTCTTGAAAAGTCTTCAAGTGTCTTGATGCTTCCTTCTGATGAATTGACCGGAAGTCCCTCAAAGCAAAAATTAAATGGAACTTTTTTTCTCCCCATATTATATGTTATGTCAAAGAAACCATTCAATGTATCACCATTTTGGAATCCTTCAGACATAGTATGAAAAGGAACAGTTATATCAGTTCCTTCAAATTCCGGTTTATCACATATCACATAAGGATTGGAAGAATACACAAATCCCTTAATGACAACCTTATTAAGAGACATGATTCTAAAGGCACCGTCTATATTCTGCCCTTGATATCCGGTTATACTTATAGAGGACGGTGCAATATCGCATTTGGGTATTTCATCGTCAAATCTGTCCTCAGATATTCGCCAGATTCTCCTTCTCAAACCATTGCTCCTTCAAAACTTAAGTCATTAAGTAAAGTATCATTTTTTCAAGTCAAAAAAATACTGAGACATGAACTGATCTTAATATTGCATGTAGCAGTTGAATTATTACTAATTAAAAGCTAAAATACATAATCGTATTATATCCCACAATATCTAGTATATTTTACCATACTTAGAGCTAATTTTTAATATATTTTGGAGGAAATATGTCATTAAACGAAAAACATTTTCACGGAAGTGATATGGAAGAAATCTCAAGAGTCTATAATATACCAGAAAACTCCATAATTAATTTTGCATCAAATGTTAATCCATACGGATGTTCCGATAAATTAAAAGAACATTTAATTAGTTGCATTGATGTTATTGAACGATATCCAGATCGGGACTATTCAGCGCTTAGATACAGCATTGCAGAGTATTGTAATGCCTCTCCCGAAAATATAATTGTTGGTAACGGATGTTCCGAACTAATAGAATCATTTATAAAGGCTATTTCTCCAGATTCTGCAACTATTATTTCTCCAACATACTCTGAATACGCTCATGCAGTTGAAATTTCTGGAGGAAAATCAGTTTTTTTTGAACTAGACGCTGAACATGTTTTTAAATTAAATATAAAAGAATTAGAGGAATCATTTACCGATGATACCAATCTTCTGATAATGTGCAATCCTAACAATCCAACATCGAGACTCATCTCCCTATCGGACATAGAAGATATTGTTAAGTATTGTTTTAATAAAAATATTCAGGTCATAATTGACGAGACCTATATAGAATTTGTTGCTGACCACACGAAAAATTCTGCAGCTTCACTTACGGATAGATATAATAACCTATCTGTACTAAGAGGTACCAGCAAATTTTTCTGTTGCC
>JAGOLM010000071.1 GCA_017994075.1 Lachnospiraceae bacterium | reverse complement strand
TTTTCCTTTTCAAGTAAGCTCAGTGCCTGCAGCATTTCTTCATTTGCCATGATATTCCTCCTAATTAAAAAGCTTTTCGGACTAATGATATATTTGAACGTTCAATATCCTGGTTTTTATCATTAATTAATATAGTTATAATATTATCATCATATTTTTTGAGGACTCCGGAAAATTCCTTTTGTCCATCAATAGCTTTGTATAATCTAACCTCTACTATAGTGTCAAGGTTCCTTTTAAAATCATTTTCCTTTTTAAAAGGTCTGTCCCCAGATGAGCTTACTTCAAATATATATGCTTCATCAATGTAATCTTCCCTGTCAAGGATTTCATTCATTTTTCGAGATATCATTTCGCAATCATCAATAGATACACCTGACACTTTATCTATGTAAATCCTAAGATAATAATCCTTTAGTTCTTTTACAAATTCTATGTCTACCAGTTCAATGTCTGTACCCTTTAGGATATCTTCAACGTACTCTTGAGTTCTGTTTATATAATTTTCTTTCTTTCCCACATTATTCTCCTTAAAAGAAAAAGTACCGGAAAAACCGGCACTTTCAGGGTTGGGCTATATAATAGCAATAGTTCGTGGGGGAATCGAACCCCCGATTCCGCCGTGAGAGGGCGGCGTCTTAACCGCTTGACCAACGAACCCAAGCTTGTTGCTGTTCTTTCGCAGCAACAAGAGAATTATACCTTAATATTTTTCAGAATGCAAGCAAAATTTTTGTTTTTTTAATTTAATAGCCTTCAGGGTTACTTTTCTGCCAATTCCAGGAGTCTCTGCACATCTCTAATATTCCGTACTTTGCTTCCCAGCCAAGTTCTTTTTTAGCTTTATCAGCATTGCTGTAGCATACTGCTATATCGCCGGCTCTTCTAGGAGCTACTCTATATGGAATCTTGATTCCTGTTGCTCTTTCGAAATTATGAACAATATCCAAAACGCTGTATCCTGTTCCTGTTCCAAGATTATATATTGACAATCCGGTACCTTTTGCAAGTTTGCTAAGTGCTTTTACATGGCCATCTGCAAGATCCATTACATGAATATAGTCTCTCACGCCTGTACCATCCGTGGTGTCATAGTCATCTCCAAATATGCTCAGTTCCTTCAGCTTGCCAACTGCAACCTGTGTGATATAAGGCATAAGATTATTCGGGATTCCATTGGGATTCTCGCCCATTCTTCCGCTCGGATGTGCTCCAATGGGATTAAAGTATCTAAGTAATACCACGTTCCATTCATTATCCGCATGCTGAATATCTGTAAGGATCTGTTCAAGCATGGATTTTGTCCATCCGTAAGGATTAGTGCACTGTCCCTTAGGACATTTTTCTGTAATGGGAATCTCCGCAGGGTCTCCATAAACAGTTGCTGACGAAGAAAAAATGATGTTCTTTACATTATGCTGTCTCATTACATCAACCAGCGTAAGTGTCCCTGTAATATTATTATCATAATATTCCAAAGGTTTTTTTACAGATTCGCCTACAGACTTGAGACCTGCAAAATGAATAACACTGCTGATGTTCTCCGTTTCAAACACTTTATCAAGTATATCTCTGTCGAGAATATCTCCCTTGTAAAATTTAAGATCTTTTCCTGTGAGTTCTCTAACTCTATCCAGTGATTTTTCGCTGGCATTACAAAGATTATCAAGAACTATGACCTCATATCCGGCATTCAAAAGCTGGACGCAAGTATGGCTTCCAATAAATCCTGCACCGCCTGTGACAAGTATTGCCATAATTTTCCCTCCAATTCTTATTTATGAAATAGCTAACTTTCAGTTTACATTAACTTACTCAAATATTCAATGCAGGTAAATAATAATCTGCAATTTAAAATCAAAATTTGCTTTTTCCCAAAAAAGATTTCCCGACTTATTTACGGATTATTTTTTCCGTAAAAAAGGAGAAAGGCTAACCTTTCTCCTGAAATATTTAAGCTACCTTGCTTTTTGCAAGTTCACAAAGCTTTGTAAAAGCTGCTGCATCGCTTACTGCAAGTTCTGCAAGCATCTTTCTGTTCATTTCAACATCTGCAAGTTTAAGACCATGCATAAGTTTGCTATATGAAAGACCATTCATACGTGCTGCTGCATTAATTCTTGCAATCCAAAGTGATCTGAACTGTCTCTTTCTCTCCTTACGACCTGCATATGAAGAAGTGAGCGCTCTCATAACTGACTGCTTAGCTACACGATACTGCTTAGATCTGGCGCCACGATAACCCTTAGCCAGTTTTAATACTCTATTATGTTTTTTCTTGGCGTTAAGTCCGCCTTTAATTCTTGCCATGCTGACAATACCTCCTGAATCAAAATTAGATGTACGGTAAAAGCTTCTTTATGCTCTTGACATTAGTAGCATCTGTTGTTGTAGTCTTGCGAAGATTTCTCTTACGCTTTGTAGACTTTTTAGTCAGAATATGGCTTTTAAATGCCTTAGCTCTTACAAGCTTACCTGTACCTGTTTTTTTGAAACGCTTTGCAGCTGCTTTCTTAGTCTTAATCTTGGGCATGATCAATTCCTCCTTGCTTCTTTTTGACTGCTCTAGGTGCCAGTATCAAGCTGATACTTCTTCCTTCAAGCTTTGCACTCTTCTCTACTGTGGAAATATCCTCAAGCGTTTTTGCAAAATCTGTCAAAATATGACTTGATGTGGATATATGCGCCATTTCTCTTCCTCTGAATCGAAGGGTAATTTTAACTTTATTTCCCTTATCAAGGAATTTTCTGGCAGCATTTGACTTAGTATTAAGGTCATTAGCGTCGATGTTAGGAGACATACGGACTTCCTTGGTTTCACAGTTCCGTTGTTTCTTCTTAGCTTCCTTTTCCTTCCGGGCAAGCTCATAACGGTATTTACCGTAATCAATAATCTTGCAAACGGGAGGTTTTGCATTTGGAGCTACATTTACGAGATCCAAGTTTTCCTTCTGTGCAAGTTCAAGTGCATCTCTTGCTGACATTATGCCAAGCTGTTCTCCATGTGATCCGATTAAAAAAACTTCTTTCTCTCTAATCATCTCATTAACCATTAAATCGCTAATTGTCTGATACCTCCATAAAAAAAGCGGATAGACAGTCTACCCACTCAAAATTAAAAACAAATTTATGTTTTCAAATATTAAACACATAGACGCAAAACGCGCTAGGGTGAGAGTGGATTCTCTGCTTCTTAGTTACAACGTAGGTAAATTTAACATATATATATTTCAAAGTCAATAGATTATTTCATTTAAGAATAAATTTTTCAGCAATTTCTGCAATGGCACTGTGGTTATTATCTCTTTTTGTAATATAATCTGCCTTTTCCTTTAATTCAGGTCTTCCATTTTTGACAGAACATCCAATTCCAGCTGCCTCTATCATGGAAATATCATTCCTCTCATCCCCAACAGAAATTGTGTTTTCTATAGGTACATCAAGATACTCTGACATCTTAACAAGTCCATCGCCTTTGCTCACTCCCTTCGGAATAACCTCCAGAAAATAGGTTGCAGAAAATATAATGTCAATCTGTGAAGCAAACGAGCTATTCTCAATTCTCTCTTTTAACTTATATAAAATTGCTTCGTCATCAAAGGACGCTGTAAGCACCTTATATATTTTTTTATCATTAACCTGGGTATGCTCCTGAATCTCAAAACTCTTTTCCCCTGTCATTTTAATATATTTTCTAAATGTATCTGAATTCTCAGGAGTATATATGCCCTCAGGTGCGTACGCATGAGCATGTATGCCTAATTCAGCAGCCATTTTCAGAATCTCTGATGCAATTTCACCATTAAGTAATTGTTCATATATTATTTTTTTGTTCTTAAAATCATATACGAGACCACCCTGGAAACATATCATATACATTCCATCGGTGCTTTCAAACTGATCAAGAACGATTTTTTGTGCATTAACTGATCTTCCTGATGTAAGCACAAACAAGTTCCCGGAATCTATGCATCTTCCAATTGCTTCTTTATTTTCATCAGAAACAATTCCTGAACTATTTAAAAGCGTTCCATCTATATCGGTAAATAAAGTCTTACTCATCCAAATCACTCATTTCTCTTGCTTCTTTTGCTCTTTCCTCTGCTTCTCTGCAGAATATATGCTGAGAGCATGAATCTATATTATCTCTTCTCGGAAGTCTTGTATATATCCCGCGAGAATTCATATGATATGCTTTTCTCTTATCATTTAGTTGAACATCAAGATAATGCTTGATATCTTCTTTTGCAGAATCATCTTCTACAGGAAACACTATTTCAACTCTTCTGTCAAGATTTCTAGGCATCCAATCCGCCGAGCCCATGAATATATCTTCCTGTCCTTCGTTATAGAAGTAAAATATTCTCGCATGCTCTAGGAATTCACCCACTATCGATGATACATGAATATTATCGCTGATTCCGGGAATACCAATCCTAAGTGAACATATTCCTCTTATGATCAGATAAACAGAAACTCCGGCATGGGAGGCTTCATATAATTTGGCTATCATATCCATATCACACAGTGAATTCATTTTCGCTATGATAAGTCCTTTTTTTCCCATTTTCGCATGTTTGATTTCCTTATCGATCAATGTATAGAATCTCTGTCTCATCCATATAGGCGCAACGAGAAGTTTATTCCAATGTGCTGGTTCAGAATAACCGGAAAGCATATTAAATACTGCCGTAGCATCTTCTCCATAGCTCTCACTGCACGTCATGATCCCGCAATCTGTGTAATGCTTTGCAGTGCTATCATTATAATTGCCGGTACCGAGATGAACATATCTCCTTATGCCATCCTCCTCTAACCTGACTATAAGAGCAATCTTGCAATGAGTCTTTAATCCAACTACACCATAGATTACATGACATCCGGATTGCTCCAGCTTTTTTGCCCATTCAATATTATTCTGTTCATCAAAACGAGCCTTAAGCTCAACTAGAACCGTTACCTGCTTACCATTTTCTGCAGCCTGTGCAAGTGCCTCTACAATAGGTGAGTTACCACTTACTCTGTACAGCGTCTGCTTAATAGCAAGAACATTAGGATCTGATGCAGCCGTTTTTATCAGATCGACTACTGGGTTAAATGATTCATATGGATGCTGAAGGAATATATCCCCCTCCCGAATAATTGTAAAAATATCCGTTACAGGTTTGATCCTATAATTATTTTGAGGCACAAATTCTCTGAAATAAAAATCAGGTCTTTCATCAAATCTTGGGATTTTTGCTAAGAATGTAAAATCAATCGGTCCCTGAATCTCAAAAATATCTTTTGAATCAATGGAAAAATTTGTTTTAAGAACATCTAATAGTTTTTCATCAATTCCTGACTCGACTTCAAGTCGGATAACCTCACCCCAGGCCCGCTTTTTCAGCTGCTTCTGAATCTCCTTTAATAGATCCGAAGCATCATCCTCATCCAAATAAAAATCAGCATTTCTCATTATCCTATAGGGAAATGCAGTAACAACATCATAGTTCAAAAACAACTTTGACAGATTTTTTTCTATGACCTGTTCAAGTAAAATAAATACATCCTTTTCCTCATTATCGGAAGGAATCAAAATAAGTCTTGGAAGCACAGATGGGACCTGAACAGTGGCAAATTCAATTGTCTTTTCCTTAGCCTTGTTTTCTGTCTCAGAAATAATTGATTTCTTTTCATTGCTTCTTATAAGCGCTGCAATATTAAGCGTTTTGTTTCTGACAAGTGGAAACGGCCTTGAAGCATCAACTGCCATTGGAGTAAGAACTGGATAAATAGAATTTTCAAAAAATTTATCAACAAATTCCGCCTGATCAGTTGTCAGTGATTCATAATTAGAAACTATTCTTATTCCTTCTTTTTCAAGTTCCGGTACGAGTTCAGTGTTAAATATACGATATTGCTCACTTACAAATCGTCTCGTAACATTATTAATCTCCCTTAACTGCTCTTTAACAGTAAGTCCTGCAAGATCTGTTTTTTTATATCCTGCATTCTCCATATCCTTAAGAGATGCCACACGTACCATATAAAACTCATCAAGGTTAGATGAAGTAATAGATAAAAATCCAAGTTTTTCCATAAGCGGATTATCATCGTCAGAAGTTTCATTTAAGATTCGCTGATTAAATTTTAACCAACTTAATTCACGATTCTCATAGTATCTAGGATCGGTAAAATCAATTGCATCTTCTGCATAGACCTCTTCTATTGATTGAGGTTCAGGCACATTAGCCTCTTTTATAAGCTTATCCAGGCTACCTTTATTATCAGTATTTCTCCAGAAAAATCTTTTACTCATCTTTTTCCTTCCATTTTACAAGGCTTATATTAAATTCTTTTTCAAAGAAATTTTCCTTTTTGGTTAAAAATTCTTTTTCGAATTTCATTTAAATT
>JAGOLM010000070.1 GCA_017994075.1 Lachnospiraceae bacterium | reverse complement strand
TTCCTATGGAATCTCCTGCTGAAGATGTCTCATTAGCCTGAGATGTAGATCCTGTTGCAATTTCTTCCACTGCAACATTTACATTGGTTACATTCTCCACAATATCATCGAACTGCTGTTTAAACTCTATATTACTGTTAGCCAACTGAGTTCCTTGATCCTTGATGATATATATGATACTGGTTATCTCATTATGAAGATTACTGATTGCCCGGCTCACCATACCCACTTCATCTTTTCTCTTGTCAAGAATCTCCTGACCATGATTTTCTGTAAAATCAAGATCTGCAACCTTATTGGCAATTCCCGATAAAGTATTAAGTGGGATCAAAAACATGCTTTTCATAACTACATACATGATTATTATTGCTATGATAAATAGAACTATTGCAATGGCTATACTCATCATAACCATATTATTAATTGGTGCCATGATTTCTGACTCATCAGCCAAAATTACCATGATAAACTCCCCATCCTTTTGAATATAGTAGGATGCATATTTTTTCACACCATTAAAATTATAGTCAACACACTTTGATTCCGGTACTTTTCCACTTTTTAGCTCTTTTACTAGTCCACTGACAACAGAATTTTCTACCTGCGATCCGATTTTTGAAGCAGTAGGATGATATAGCATTTTTCCTGTATTATCAACCAAATATGCATAACTGGATGGTGCACCGTCTATATGAACATCTTTCAAGGTATATCCTATATCCTTTGGATTGCTTAATTTTAAAAGACCTACTGAACTTTCGCTCTCAATGTTTTTACCATAACTTCTTGATTCAGAAAGCATATAGTTTTGAGTCTGTTTAAATACTTCTTTTTTACTAACATTAGTAGATACTCCCACTAAAACCGCTATTATAAAAAGCATATCTGCAGCAATAAGCATCAGTATCTTAAATGCAATAGAATTCTTGAATGGAATCTTGTCTGCACTAGCTTTTTTTCTTGTTTCGTTTTGTTTTTTTCCTTTTAGATTACTTGTTACTATTTTCTTGTCATCACCCATAAAAACACTCCCTTTTTAATATCTAATTTAACCTTCGGGCAGCTAAGCCCATCCCTTTTTAACTTACATTTGACACGCCATATATGTAATTGCATTATGCAATATGCTCGTACACTCTAAAAGGCCATCTGGCAAAAAATCCACAAAAGCATAAGCCTTGTGGATTCTTTATAATCTTTATAATGTACTAAAATACAGCAAAATCAATAACTATATTATAGTCGATTGATTTATGAATATATAGTGTTTCTACTACAAATTATGCCCAATATCTAGTTTTAAAATTAATCATTAATTTTTAGGAACCAATTTCTCTGTTCCCCCCATATAAGGACGAAGTGCCTCAGGAATATCTACCGATCCATCAGCATTGAGATTGTTTTCCAAAAATGCGATCAGCATTCTAGGTGGTGCTACGCATGTGTTATTAAGTGTATTGGCAAAATATTTATTGCCATCCTTGTCCTTCACTTTGATCTTGAGACGTCGTGCCTGAGCATCTCCCAGATTTGAGCATGATCCAACCTCAAAGTATTTCTTCTGACGAGGTGACCATGCCTCCACATCACAAGACTTGACCTTGAGATCTGCCAGATCTCCTGAACAACATTCCAGTGTTCTTACAGGTACATCAAGCGTTCTGAAAAGTTCAACTGTATACGACCACATCTTATTGTACCAATCCCAAGCATCCTCGGGCTTGCACACAACGATCATCTCCTGCTTTTCGAACTGATGTATACGGTATACTCCACGTTCTTCAATACCATGAGCACCTTTTTCTTTTCTAAAACAAGGTGAATAGCTGGTATATGTATAAGGCAGATTCTCCTCATCATTAAGAGTATCAATAAACTTACCTATCATAGAATGCTCTGATGTTCCTATGAGATATAGGTCTTCACCTTCTATCTTGTACATCATAGCGTCCATCTCATCAAAACTCATAACTCCATTTACAACATTACTATGGATCATATATGGAGGAATTACATAAGTAAATCCCTTACCTATCATGAAATCTCTGGCATAAGCTAGTACAGCAGAATGAAGTCTGGCTACATCTCCCATGAGGTAATAGAATCCATTTCCAGCAACCTTGCCTGCAGCATCCATATCCACGCCATCAAAACGTGCCATAATTTCTGTGTGATAAGGAATCTCGAAATCAGGAACAATAGGATCCCCAAACTTCTCGATCTCAACGTTTTTAGAATCATCCTCACCTATCGGAACTGACGGATCAATAATATTAGGAATACGCATCATTATTGATGTCACTTTGTCTTCCAGCTCTCTGGCCTCATCTTCAATTGCTTTCAGCTTCTCAGCATTAGCTGTGACCTGTGCTTTGACATCCTCAGCCTCTTCCTTCTTGCCCTCTTTCATGAGAGCTCCGATCTGCTTTGAAAGCGCATTCCTGCTGGCTCTCAGATCATCTCCATCAGCTTTTGCAGTACGAAGTTTCTGATCCAGTTCGATAACTTCATCTACAAGAGGAAGTTTATGATCCTGGAATTTCTTCTTGATGTTTTCTTTTACTACATCAGGATTCTCTCTTAAGAATTTAATATCTATCATTTGGATCTCCTTATTTTAAAGATAGGCACCATTAGCTAATGGTGCCTTCTCAATTTGTTTTTACTATTACTTGTGAGCCTTCTTATATGCTGCTCTTTTCATAACATACCACAGTTCTGTTGCGATACATATAGAAGAATAAGTTCCACATACTACTCCGACTAAAAGCGGGAAAGCAAATTCTCTGATGTTTGATACACCGAATATCAGGAGCATCAGAACCATTACAGCCGTTGTAAATGATGTTGAAAGTGAACGTGTAAATGTCTCGCTTATAGATCTGTCTGCCAGGTCCTCAAGCTCAGCCATATTTAATTTCTCTCCGCCACTAGGCTTGTTCCTAAGGTTCTCTCTGATTCTGTCAAATATAACGATCGTATCATTGACTGAATATCCGATAACCGTAAGTATACAAGCTATAAATGCACTTCCTACCGACAATCTGAATAGTGCATACATAGTCAGTGTAACCAGTACATCATGTAACAGCGCGATAATAGCACTGCTTCCGAATCTAATATCCTTAAATCTGAACCAGATATATATCAGCATAAAGAATACTGAAGCAAGTACTGCTATCAGAGATGTTCTTCTCATCTCACTACCAATCGTAGCACTGATATTCTTAGATGCAATGTCAGACTCTTTTACTTTAAACTTGCTGATAATTGCCTTATTCAGCGCTTCTCTTTCTTTAAGTGCCAATGTCTTGGTCTTGATCACTACGCTGTTATCCTGATTAACCGCCTGAGCTGTAATATCATGACTGTGAATCACGTCTGCTACTATAGGAACAACATCATCATTGATCTCTTCTACAGTGTAATTTTTGTCCATGACCACTGTAGTCTGAGTACCGCCTGCAAATTCCAGGCTGTAGGCCAATGCCTTTTTGCCATTTGCTGCATAAGCGATCATTGCAACGATTCCGGAGCAGATAACCAAAAGAGAAACTGATGCAAACACTACTTTTCTCTTTATGAATTTCATGATCCTTCTGTTTCTGACTCTGCCGTACAGCTTATCTGACTTGGCACCAGATGCAAATATAGATCTGATAAGAAGTTTTGAAATAAACAGTGCTGTGAACATTGAAAGTACAACACCGATTGCAAGAGTTATTGCAAATCCCTTAACAGTACCAGTTCCTACAACTCCAAGAACAGCAGCTGCAATAAGTGTTGTTATATTACCATCGAGAATGGCTGACATAGCCTTATGGAATCCTGTTTCTATGGAAGATGCCACGCTATGTCCCAGACCTATCTCCTCTTTTATTCTTGTAAATATGATAGCATTAGCATCCACCGCCATACCAATAGAAAGGACAATACCCGCTATACCAGGTAGCGTAAGCGTGATTCCAAACCAATACAGTATGCATATTATAAGCTCAGTATATAATGCAAGAGCAATATCTGCCGCAAGGCCGAGGATCCTATATGCCATTACCATAAAGATCATTACAATCAACAATCCAATTATACCTGCGAAAAGAGATGTTGACAGTGAGTTGGCACCAAGTGATGCTCCTACGACCTCCGATGAGATTTCCTTGAGCTGAATATCCAGGCCACCAATACGAATATATGACGCCAGCTTATTGGCAGCATCTATATCTTTCTCCCCTGTGATCACGGCCTGTCCACTGGCGATCGCATCATTAACGGAAGGAACACTTACGAACTTGCCATCATAATAGATACCGATCGTATCATGGGTAGGAGCTGCTGCTGTTGTCGCTTCTGCAAATGCCTTGGTTCCCTTTTTATCAAGTGACAACTGAACTACAGGAGTCTGTTTGCCTGTTGTCTGGTCTGACTGGTATCCGCCCTCAGCATCCTTGACATCAGATCCGCTTACGACTATAGAGCCATCAGCCTTGAGAGACTTGATAGTCTTGCCCTTTGCCAGTACATACGCCCCATCAGAACCCATTGTGTAGTTTTCTGTACCATCAGTTCCCTTTGATCTGATAAAGTACAGATTACCGGGAGTACCTAGCTGTTCGAGAATAGCATTGGCATCTTTAACACCTGGAATCTCAACTGAGATTCTGTTGTCTCCGACCTTATATACATTGGCTTCTGTTGTTGTGTTCTCACCCAGATCGTTTTCAATACGGTTCTGCAATTTTACAATTGTATCCTGCATATCCTTTTCGCTAGGTGTATTGCCCTTAACCTGATATGTGATACTGACACCGCCTGCAAGGTCAAGTCCAAGCTTGATAGCATCTTTCTTGCCCTCCTTAGTGCGATTGATGATTCCGTAGGTATACCATCCGAAGAATCCTATTATGGCAACCATAATGCAGAGAACCGCAATTCCCTGGCTTTTCTTCATACGTTTCATCTCTTCTGTCAACTCCTGTTCTTAATAGTTACTAGTTTCCCCTACAAATAATATATATTTAAGTTTTATTCTTCGCTTCCGGTTGCTGCCTTGATCATTATGGCACATTCAATACGCTTTTTCTGAAGCTCACAACCTATCTTATAGTTACCGGTTATACTACCTGAGAAATTATAGGCATTGGCCTGACAACCACCGCTGCAATAAAATCTAGCAAAACATTTCTTGCATTCCGGCTTGGCATATACATTACATGCCTTGAATTCTGTCTGAAGATCGATATTTGTAACTCCCTTCCAAACATCGCCCATTTCAAATCCCTTAGTGCCATCAAACTGATGACAAGGATAAAGTGTCCCCTTTGGTGTCACCACCAGATACTCTGTTCCTGAACCGCAGCCTGACAATCTCTTGTATACACAAGGTCCGCCCTCAAGATCGATCATGAAATGAAAGAAATTAAATTCTTTATCAGTCCCATGTCTCTTGACCATTTCTCTTGCCAATGAATCATATTCTTCAAACAGCTTGGGAAGATCTTCCTCTTTCAATGCATAATCAGCAGTTGGCGGAGCAACTACCGGTTCCATTGATATCTCTTTAAATCCTTCATCAGCAAGGCTTAATACATCCTTGGAAAAGTCAAGATTATTTCTTGTAAAAGTACCTCTTGCATAGTACTGTTTCTGATGTCTGGATTCTGCAAATTTTTTGAACTTGGGTAAGATAATGTCATATGTTCCCTTACCATTTATGGTTGGTCTCATCTTATCATTGATGCATTTTCTTCCATCAATAGACAATACCACATTACCCATTTCCTTATTACAGAACTCCATCATTTCATCATTTAATAAAAGTCCATTGGTGGTAAGTGTAAATCTAAAGTTTTTTTCATATTTCTTTTCCTGAGAACGACCATAAACTACCAGATCCTTAACGACCTGCCAATTCATAGTAGGCTCCCCTCCAAAGAAGTCAACTTCAAGATTCTTTCTGTTACCGGAATTGTGGATCAGAAAATCCAATGCCTGTTTTCCTACTTCGTAGGACATAAGCTCTCTTGGCTGTCCATTGTATGTTCCCTCATCTGCGAAACAATACTTGCAAGCGAAGTTGCAATCATGGGCAATTGAAAGGCAAAGAGCCTTGACAACCACTGGACGATTTTTAGAAAAATCTTCTATACGTTCTTCGTATACATCCGGAGTGAAAAGAACATCGTCATCTACGAGTCCCTGAACCTCATCATATATCTCTTCGATATCTTCTTTGGAAACTTCCGGATACTTTTCCTGTATATTTTTTACAACGGATTCCTTTGTATTACCCTCAAATATTCCTATGAGGTCATATGTAATCTCATCAACGACGTGAATAGCGCCGCTCTCTACATCGAGGACGATGTTATAACCATTATTTTTAAACTGATGTATCATTTAATCTCAAACTACCTTCTAATTTAATTTTATGCATTCTTTTACATCTCATGCA
>JAGOLM010000031.1:6619-20415 GCA_017994075.1 Lachnospiraceae bacterium | reverse complement strand
GTAACACTGATAAAACAGGTAAGTTTAATGAAGCAACCTACGATAGCTGCGTAGAATTAACAGCATGGTTGGTTACCAAGTTTGATCTAGAGCTTCCTAAGGATGTTATAAGACACTATGATATAACAGGAAAGATATGCCCTAAATATTTTGTGGATCATCCTGATAAATGGAAGAAATTTTTATCCGATGTTCAAGCTTACATTAAATCACATGGAACTGAAGTCGAAGTAAAAAAGGAGTAGAATTATGGAGTATTTTGTAGGAGTACTATTAGCGGTTGCAGTTGTGGTTCTTATATCATGTCTGAGAATCGTTCCTCAGGCACATTGTTTTGTAATTGAGAGATTGGGAAAATATTGTGGAACATGGAGTGCAGGCTTACATGTCAAGGCACCAATAATTGATAGGATCGCAAGGAAAATATCATTGAAGGAGCAGGTTCTTGATTTCCCACCTCAGCCTGTTATTACCAAGGATAATGTTACTATGCAGATTGATTCAGTAGTATATGCCAAGGTATTTGATCCAGCAAAATACACATATGGTGTAGAAAATCCTATGGTTGGTCTCGGTAACTTAACAGCTACAACGCTTAGATCTATAGTTGGTGAAATGGAGTTAGATCAGACTCTTACTTCAAGAGAAGAGATCAATGCCAAGATGCTTACTATTTTGGATGCAGCTACTGATGAATGGGGTATCAAGGTCACTCGTGTAGAGATAAAAAATATCAATCCTCCCAAGGAAATTGAAGAGGTGATGACCAAGCAGATGAGAGCAGAGAGAGAGAGAAGACAGACAGTTCTCGAGGCACAGGCTCATCAGGAAGCAGTTGTATCAAGAGCAAAGGGTGATAAGGAAGCAAAAGAGCTTTCTGCCGAGGCTGAGTCCAATGCACAGGTTTTCCTAGCAACAGGTCGTGCTGAATCTATAAGACTAATATATGCTGCTCAGGCAGAAGGTATTGCAAAATTGAATGATGCCAACGTAACAGAAGGTGTTCTTCGCCTAAAGGGAATCGAGGCACTTAAGGATGTTGCTGATGGTCAGGCTACCAAGATTTATATGCCTACTGACCTTACAGAGAGCGTAGCAAGTCTCGGAATATTGGGAGATGCCCTTTCTGATAAGAAACCTGTTAAGGATGTGGCAAAATCAAGAGAAGCTTATAGACATGATAAGTCAGAGGCTATGAAGCTGACAGATCCTTGTGTTAACAAGGATGCATCCCAGGAAAGTATTAGAACAGCAAGCGAGACATCAGAACTGAATAGTCGCCTGGCAACAGAAGCATATACAGAATCCAGAAGAACGGATCTTTAAAATGATATATATATTTGCAGCACTGCATTCAGAGGTCAAAACTATAATAAGTAATTATGACCTGAAAAAATGTGAATCAGTTGTTGGAAGCTTTGTACAATTTAAAAATGATGACATAATGCTAACCCTTACAGGCCCCGGGCCTGTAAGGGTTGCTGTCGCAGTAGGGGCAGTATTAGGAAAAGAATCCTATAGTAAGTGGGGCGATGAACCTATTATATTACTCGTAGGTTCTGCAGCTTTTCCGAGTTCAAAAACAGATTCAATAAAAATTGGGGATATGTGTCTCATTAATAAGCTTACCAACATGGATTCCGGCAGAACCTTTTATCCGGATATGATAATTAAAACCGATATCTCGGAAGCTTCTATTATCACTGGAAGCAGGTTAATGGTTACAAGGGACAATTTATTTGACTCAGGTCTGGCAGGTGATAGTAATTGTGCTAACACCCATGAAGTTTCTGAGTCTTTTCAAATGGATGAATTGTATGATATGGAGGCAGCGGCATTCTATGAGGCGGCAGCAGAGTTTACTTCCCCGGATAAGATACATGTATTGAAATTGGTGTCTGACATGGGAGAAGCATCAGCTGTTACAAGAGAGAGTCTGGAAAATCAGTTCGCACTTCAATACGATACAATAAGGGAATATGTGAATCTCCTACTTCGAAAAGAAAGCGCGGAGTATGATAACTGCAATGAAGTCCTCTGGAAAACAGCCGACAAGCTGGCAGCTAAGGTAGCAATTGATGGCAGATTCTCAGTTACAATGGAGAATGAACTCAGACAGATATTAAAGTATGCTGTGCTAGTGGAAGATGAAAAATCAGTAACAGCAGAAACTAGCATGAATATTGGAATAGTTCAGATGATCGACGGTTTGTACCAGGATGAAAAATTACCTGCCCGGGATAAGAGATCAGGAAAAGAGATATTAAATGAACTCAGAAAATATGTACAATAAACCCTTTTCTCATATTTATATAGAAGAGCAGTTATTAAATGATCATACAAATGGAACTGCAAGAAAAATAATAAGTAAATTTCCAGATGCTGAGATAATAACTATACAGCACTATAAGGATGTTTTTAACCGAAGAAGACAAAATGTCAGAGCGCAGCATAACAGTATGAATCTGATACTTGCAGATAAAAAAGGCCGACTAATATATGATGGCTCTCCTGTATGTCAGGATTTTGACGAAAAGTATTTTTACTATACATCTCTTTGCATGAACTGTGTCTATTCCTGCGATTATTGCTATTTAAAGGGCATATATCCTTCTGGCAATCTTGTTATATTTTGTAACATTGATGATTATTTTTCTCAGCTTCGGGACATTTTAAAAGAGCATCCGGCATATCTGTGCATATCATATGATACAGATCTATTGGCCATTGAAGACCTAACTGGATATGTAAAAAAGTGGTGTGAATTCACGAAAGATAATCAGGATCTTACAATTGAGATAAGAACAAAATCTGGCAATAAAGCCATATTTGATGAAATCGAACCTTGTGATAGAGCTATTTTTGCATGGACTATTTCTCCGGACAAGGTCATTGAAAAATATGAGCACAAGACAGAAAACATGGATCAGAGGATTATGGCAGCAAAAACAGCCATGGAAAAGGGTTTTCCAGTGAGATTGTGTTTTGATCCTATGATATACACAAGAGATTGGCAGGATGAGTATTCCGGAATGGTTGAGAAGATTTCGAATATAATCTCGATGAACAGCCTAAGGGATATAAGCGTTGGCTCATTCAGAATATCAGAGACATATCTCAAACCAATGAGAAAAAACATGCCGGACTCTGCGGTGATCCAATATCCATATATTAATAATAATGGATTTTACCAATACGATGAGGAGCTTCGAAGAAAAATGGAGAAGGGCCTTGACGATATGTTGGTAAAATATATTGATAAAGACAAGATATTCCATTGGAAATAATTTGATATTGTATTCAAATATGTGAGCAACCTATTAATGACCATGCTATTCAAATTAATAATTGACTTATAAAAGACTCTTCCCTATACTTAACAAGACATATGTCACAACAGGTGTCTTGACACAGTATAGGGAGGTTTTTTTGTGGATAAATTTAAAGCATTTCTTAAGAGAAAGGATATTGAGATATCCCTCAAGAGGTACGGAATAGATGCCCTCGGAGCAATGGCTCAGGGTCTTTTCTGCTCACTTTTGATCGGAACTATAATCAATACTATCGGAAGCCAGTTTCATATTGGTTTTTTAACAACAACAATTGCGACAATAGCAGGGGCTGACTATACAGTCGGTGGTCTGGCAACAGCTATGAGTGGTCCGGCTATGGCAGTGGCAATAGGATATGCACTTCATTGTCCGCCATTGGTTCTGTTTTCACTTATTTCAGTTGGATTTGCATCTAATGCATTGGGCGGAGCCGGTGGCCCTCTTGCAGTTCTTTTCGTTGCAATTATTGCATCAGAGGTCGGTAAGGCGATATCAAAGGAAACCAAGGTTGATATTCTGGTGACACCGCTTGTTACAATAGTAACAGGCGTGGCTCTTTCTGCATGGTGGGCTCCGGCACTTGGCAAGGCAGCAATGAAGGTAGGAACGATTATAATGTGGGCAACTGAGCTTCAGCCGTTTTGGATGGGAATATTTGTATCAGTTGTAGTTGGTATAGCACTTACACTTCCAATCTCGTCTGCTGCGATATGTGCAGCTCTCAGCCTGACAGGTCTGGCCGGTGGTGCTGCTGTTGCAGGATGTTGTGCCCAGATGGTTGGATTTGCAGTTATGTCATTTAAAGAAAATAAATGGGGAGGTCTGGTATCTCAGGGAATAGGAACATCTATGCTCCAGATGGGAAATATTGTTAAGAACCCTAGAATTTGGATCGCGCCGATCCTAACGTCTGCAATAACCGGGCCGATTGCCACATGTCTATTTAAGCTTCAGATGAACGGAGCTGCAGTTTCATCAGGCATGGGAACCTGTGGATTAGTTGGTCAGATCGGAGTATATACCGGATGGGTCAAGGATGTGGAAAGCGGCGCCAAGAGTGGGATAACAGGATTTGACTGGTTAGGCCTTATCATGATCTCATTTATTCTTCCGGCTGTGATCACACCTATTTTTAATATGCTTGGCAGAAAACTCGGATGGGTCAAAGACGGAGATATGAAACTGGATTAATGGCTGTTTTACACTTCTTAATTAATAATGTTTAAATATATTTAAACATGTGAGAGTTATTGGATCCAAAATCATATCTTACACAGATTATACTTGCGTATGTACATGGTTGTGATGCTTCTGTTTTCCATAATCGTACATATAATTCTTGTGGGATGAGAGGTTCATGCATGAGTGGAAGGCAAGAGATAGTCAGTGAATTTTACGAAAGATTTGATGAAGAAAACAGACTGGGAAACAGTCGGTGCGGACAACTAGAGTATCTGACTTCAATGCATTACATTCATAAATATGTAACATCAGAGTCAAAGATCATAGAAATCGGAGCCGGAACAGGCAGATACTCCATTGCACTTTCAAAAGAAGGCTATGATGTTACAGCGGTTGAACTGGTACAGAATAATTTGGATGTCCTGAGAAAAAACAGCCAGAGCATAGATAATATCAGATCTTATTTGGGCGATGCTACAAACCTCGATATGGCAGAGGATGATGCATATGATATAACACTGGCGCTGGGGCCTTTTTATCATTTGTATGATAAGAATGAAGTTAATAAAGCAATTGATGAGGCAATCAGAGTTACCAGGAAAAATGGAATCATTATGGGGGTTTTTCTATCTGTTTATGCGATTTTATATTCAGAGTATCTGAATGAAGGATTAAAAGCTGGATTAGAGGAAAATTTCACTATGTCAGATGAGGACTTTAATAGATTTGCAAAATATCATCTTGCAACATGTGAGACAAGAGAGAATCTTGGAACATCAAATCATTTGATATATTTTTGCAGAAAAAAATAATTTGCGGAAACCCATGCAAATAATTTAAATATATCTTGAATAAATTACCAAGATAGAAGAAAATATGTGGTGTAAGGATATCTATCCTTACATCATTTTTTTGAAACCGGTTAGGCTATACGAAGTAGAGCCTTACACGGTTTCGATACAGGGACACTTAAAGAATCGAGCACAGGATCAGAGGTACATTATGCAGAATGCAGATACTAGAAGAAAGAAAATACTCGATAGGCTTAAAAAGTCAGAGAAGCCTCTAAGTGCGTCGTATCTTGCAGAAAAATTAGATGTCAGCCGTCAGATAATAGTAGGAGATATCGCCCTTCTACGCGCTGAGGGAGAGAAAATCAATGCAACTCCGAGAGGGTATGTCCTAGGCATTGCACATGATGGTGGAGTCCAGCGGCAGATTGCTTGCAAGCACAGCTCAGAAGAAATGAAGGACGAGTTATACACAGTAGTAGATGAAGGATGCATTTTAAAAGATGTGATCGTGGATCACCCGGTATATGGTCAGCTCACCGGAGAACTAGAACTTAAGAGTAGATATGATGTGGATCAGTTTATTGAGCGGGTACAGAGTACTAATGCCAAACCGCTTTCATTTCTTACAGAGGGAATACATCTGCATACCATTATATGTCCGGATGATGCAGCATATCAGAGAATAGTTGAGAAGTTAAAAAAACAAGGTGTACTGCTCTAGAATAATATCCTGTAGTGGTATAATTATGTATCTTTTATTTTGACTCTTGGTTCATTATGAACTATATGAATAACAGAATTAATGAATCCATTTCATATAAATGCTAGAATCGATTTACTATAATTAATCAGGTGAATAAAAATTGAAATTAATATTAAATATTTTCAAAATATTAACCGACTCAAAGCAATATAGACGGAACCATGATATAATAATAGACATATTTGACGAAGATTAATAGAAGCTTTTGATATAACATTACTAGGTTTGCATTACGTTCGTTAAGGAGGAAAATCTAATGCCAAAGGAGAAACAAGTAAAGGCTGGTAGAAAAAGCAGTACACAGGTATCATCTGTGCAGGCAAAATCTAAGAGCAGTATTTCTAAGAAATTGCTTTTGACTACTATCCCAATTATGACAGTTGCTATCATATTGATAATTACAATTGTGGTAATTCAGTCAGGTAAGATAATCAGGAAACTGGCAAATCATGATCTAGGTAATGAAGCAGAAGTGAATTCTGAACAGATCTCAAAAGATGTGGTATCTCTTGAGAGTAAGATGGATGCAATGGTTGCAGGTGTAGAATCATCAGGTATCACAGATCCGGCACAGATCGCAACAATGCTTGCTCCTTCGCTTAAGTTTGATAAGAATGCTCCAAACGGAATGTATGGTACTCTATCAGATAATACATATATAGATGGATCAGGATGGGTTCCTGATGCAGGTTATGTACCTACTGAAAGAGACTGGTATAAAGAAGGATTAAATCATAAAACCGCTTTACCAGGAGTTCCATATGTAGATGAGAAAACAAAGAGTATAATCGTATCTCTTTCTAGAACATTTACATTGCCAAATGGTAAGAAAGGCGTAATGGCACTAGACTATACAATTAATGGAATTGTAAAGATTGTTTCTGATATGAAACCTCTCGGATCAGGAGGAGCACTCCTACTGTCATCTGACAGCGTTCTTTCTTATTTTACAAAGAGTTATAATGGTACAGCTATCTCAAAACATAATAATGATGCATATCTCACCAAGGTCGCATCAATTGCAGCCAAGGGAACAAGTGATGTAAATGAGATTAAATCTAATGATGGTAAGACATATAATGTAGTTTTCGATAAGGTCGGAGGAACAGACTGGACGTTAGTGTCTTCTGTTGAAAAGGCAACTGTACTTGCAGAACTAAATAAGTTCCAGATCCTATGCTACGCAATAATGATCATAATGATCGCAATTATTACATTTACTCTTTGGAAGCTTCTTGATTTTATGGTAACCAAACCAGTTAGAAAGCTTACCAATAATATACTTAGAATTACTGATGGAGATTTTACAGTTAAAATTGACAAAGGTGGTAACGATGAAGTAGGGACAATGAACAATGCAATGCATAGGTTCGTTGAGGAGATGCATGGAACACTTGGAAATATCCATGAAGTTACAAATAAGCTTTCGAATGAGGCTGAAAACAGCAAGAGTGCATCAAGTACTCTAAATATTCAGGCCAGAGAACAGTCCGATTCTATGGGTCAGATCAAGAATACTATGGATGGAATGGCTTCTGCTGTTTCGGAGTTGGCAGAAAATGCTACTAACTTGGCTCAGGAAGTAAGTGACCTTATGGAACGTGGTCATCAGACCAACGACACAGTTCAGGCACTTGTATCCAAGGCTCAGAATGGCCAGGAAGCTATGAGAGTCGTTGAAGATGGAATGCAGGATGTGTCATCAGCAATGAATGATATGAATAGCGTTGTTATCGAGGTTGGCAAATCCACAGAGAAGATCAATTCTATTATTGAGATGATCAATTCTATAGCAGATCAGACAAATCTTCTCTCACTCAACGCTTCAATTGAGGCCGCAAGAGCAGGAGAAGCAGGAAGAGGGTTTGCAGTAGTTGCATCTGAAATAGGTAAGCTGGCTAATGATAGTGCAGAATCTACGACGCAGATCGCAAATATTCTAAAAGATATCACAGAGAAGATCGGTGACCTGTCCAGGAAATCTACAGACAATATGGGCAAGATCACCACAAGCAGTGATGCAATCAATAATGCTGGGGATACATTTAAGGAGATCTTTAACGACCTGGATGAAACAGGAAATATTGTCAATGATATGATCGTAAGAGTTGGCAAGGTAGATGATATTGCAACATCTGTCGCCGCTATTTCTGAGGAGCAGAGTGCTAGTACAGAGGAAGTAAGCGCAACAGTTGAGACCTTGACAGTTAGTGCAGGCATGGTTGCTGATGGAAGTATGGATGTTGATAACAGTGCGGATACAGTTTCAGGATCTGCATCGACTATCCAGAATTTTGTAAGCAGATTTAAGATTTGATAGATATACATCTAAAACGAAATACTATAAAATATATAATAGGCTCGGGAGATTTTCCCGGGCCTATTTATTTTTGTGTTATTTTCTTATATTTTTATGCAAAAAAATAAAAAGATGTCGTATGACATGAAAAAAAATAGAAAAATGTGTTATTATATCAAGGCGTCACGAGAGTGATCCGTGACATATTATTGTATGAAAAAACCTATGAAATTAACAGAAAGCAAAATTGCGAAAGGGGCAAATGATGAAATTTTTTATCGACACAGCCAATGTAGAAGAAGTAAAAAAAGCTAATGATATGGGTGTTCTGGCAGGGGTAACTACCAATCCTTCTCTTATCGCAAAAGAAGGAAGAGACTATATGACAGTTCTCAAGGAAATCACCGAGATCGTTGATGGTGCCATTTCAGGAGAAGTCAAAGCAACAACAATAGATGCAGAAGGAATGATCAAAGAGGGACGCGAGATTGCTAAGATCCATCCTAATATGGTTGTAAAGATTCCTATGACAGCAGAGGGACTTAAGGCAGTTAAGGTTCTCACAGCAGAGGGAATCCACACAAACGTTACACTTGTATTCTCAGCTAATCAGGCACTTCTGGCTGCTAGAGCCGGAGCTACTTATGTATCTCCTTTCCTTGGTCGTCTTGATGATATTTCAACACCGGGAATCGATCTCATCCAGCAGATAGTTGATGTTTTTGATAATTATGCAGATATTGATACACAGATCATTGCTGCATCTATCAGAAATCCTATTCATGTTACAGACTGTGCACTTGCAGGTGCTGACATTGCAACAGTTCCTTACAATGTTATTATGCAGATGCTTCATCATCCCCTTACAGACGAGGGAATCGTTAAGTTCCAGAAGGATTATGTAGCCGTATTTGGTGAGTAATTCAGATTATTTATAAAAGTATGATCCCCCTAAAGTAGACAGGCTGATACCAAGCTGCTTTAGGGGGATTTTTTAATTAATTTTACAAATATTATAAAACAGATTATTTATATACAGTTCAATTAAAACCAGATCAACGGCAACCAGATCAACGGCAACCAGATCAACTATAAAAACAGTTCAACTACAAATACAGTTATGCAGGCAAAGGCAGCAACTGTAAACAGACTCTTTTGGCGCCAGCTAAGGGTGACAGCTACAGCAAGGGCTGCAATTGCACTTATAATAGATGAGGTTGAAGAAAAAATCGATGGAAGAGTCATAGCTGATAGACATGCATAAGGAACATAGTACAAAAAACTATTCAAAAATCGATTCTCAATTTTCTTCTGGAAAATTACCAATGGCAACATTCTGATCAGATATGTGGTGAGGCACATACAGATTATATAAGTATATATCATAATGAGTCCTCCTCATTTGGATCAGGTATTGGAAAGAATACAGCACCAAATGTGGAACCAACTATTGTACAAAAAATAATTGAAAAACCTGATGATAATCCCTTGAAGACAGGTATATAGGCGATACTACAGCTCAAAGCAATTGCAAATAATGAGACGACCCCGATCGCATGATGCTTCTTGACTGGAGGAAGTACGATTGCCACAAACATAGCATAAAGTGATATTCCAAGAGCACTTCTCACAGAAAGAGGGAGAATCGAATCAGCAATAGCACCTAAAAGAGCTCCGACGGACCATCCTATAATAGGAGGGATCTCCAACCCCGCCATATAAGATCCGGTGACGGGACGATCACGGCTTACTGCTACTGCGAATATTTCATCTGTATTGGCATAGGCAATTAATAGTCGGGATAATGTGCCGGTATGGGGAGCAAGCTTTTGGGATAGGGACAGGCTCATAAGAGCATAACGCAGATTGATGATAAACTGTGTAAGGATGAGCTCGAAATAGGTAGTGCCGCTGTATATAAGAGTGATGGCGGCAAACTGACCAGCGCTTGTCATATTGGTAAGGGACATAATGCAGGCATCTATTGGTGATATGCCGAATTTTGCAGCGGCAATACCAAATGAGAAACTGACACCTATGTATCCTGCTGCTATAGGCACTGAGTCTTGGACTCCTGTTTTAAATTCTTGTAAGTTCATATTACCTCGGATCTTGAAATGATATAACAAAAACTGCGAATAAATTTAGTAAGCTTATTTATTGTACATTATAACCATTTCTAAAGGTAGTGAAAAAATATTACTATGTTGGAAAGACAAGGTATAAATGTTAAAATATAATTGTAAAAAAGGTATCAAATATGAAGGGGTATAAAAGTATGAGATTAAAAGAAACACCCTTATGGAAAAAAATTGTAAAAGTAATTCTGATATTGGTTCTTATAGTAGTTGTTCTTTTTGGTGGCCTTATCGCCGTGCTGGCTATAACCGAGTACAAGCCAGCAGCAAGAGAGAACCTAAAGATTACGGGATCTGGAAATAAAAAAATCAATACCAATGTTCCAATCAAGGTCATGACGTGGAATGTAGGATATTGTGGATTAGGAGCAGAGGAAGATTTCTTTATGGACGGTGGCAAGGAAACACAACCTTCGAGCCAGGCCCATGTAAAGAGAAATCTAAAGAGCATTCAGAAATTCATTAAAAAAGAGAATCCGGATACTTTATTTTTACAGGAAGTAGATCGAAATGGCACAAGAACCGGGCATTTAAATGAAGTGCATAGCATTCAGAACAAAATGAAAGGTTACGACAGTGCATTCGCGCAGAATTTTAAAGTGCTGTTTATACCATATCCTTTCCCACCTATGGGAAAAGAGGATTCAGGACTTGTGACATTATCAAAATATAATATTTCAAAGGCTACAAGAGTATCATTGCCATGTCCGTTTACAGGGATATCAAGATTGGGCAATCTAAAGAGATGCCTATTGGTGAGTCGAACCAAGGTAGAGGGAACGGATAAGGAACTTGTATTCGTTAATCTTCATTTGGAAGCCTATGATAATGGAGAAGGTAAAAAAGCTCAATCGGCAATGCTTCAGGATTTTCTGCAAAAAGAGTATGCCAAGGGTAATTATGTATTGGCCGGCGGGGACTTTAATCAGGTATTCGATAATGCAGATAGCTCCAATTATCCAATTGTTAAAGATGGTGTTTGGAAACCTGGCGAGTTGAGTACAGAGGATTACACAAACAATTGGAGCTTTATGATGGACCCCAATGTGCCGAGCTGTCGTTCCTTGGATAAACGATATGAAAAGGGAATTTCTCCTGTAGAATTTCAGTTTTATATGATCGATGGTTTTATAGTATCTGATAATATATCAGTTGAATCTGTTGAGACACAGGATCTTCAGTTCGCTAATTCAGATCACAATCCTGTGGAATTAAAAATGACATTAAAGGATTAGAGGGTATAATGCGTCCGAATAAAAAGGTATCAGACTCAGAAGGTGAAGTTCTGAGATGTGTTCAATATGGTGATATCAATATGTATAAAAATCTGTTTGGCGGAGCACTCATGTCGTGGATGGATGAGATCGCAGGAGTGGTCTCAATCCGTCACTCCGGGCATCAGATGACTACAGCCGCTGTGGATAATCTACAGTTTAAAAAGAGCATTAGTCTGGGAGATATAATCATATTAAAGGCCAAAATCACTTATGTAGGCAATACTTCGGTGGAAGTAAGGGTGGATGTCTATAGGGAGGATAAGAAAACCGGACTTCGATATGTAGTTAACAGAGCGTACTTTATTGAAGTATGTGTAGACGAAGAAGGACGTCCGATAGCCGTACCCTATGGGCTCGAACTAACTAATGAGTTTGACAAGGCTGAATGGGAGGCTGCGATGAAGCGAAAAGAGCTTCGGATGAAGAGACGGCAGGAAGGCTATTAGATATATCAAAAATGGATCAGTAGATAAATATCTTCTGATCCATTTTTTTGTTTGCATTTACTTAATATAGGAGCTATGTTGCTACATTCTATATAGGGGACTTAGTATGTATTTCTGATTTTGAAGGGAGAAAGGCATAGTATATAATTCCAATGATAATTAAAACGATTCCACCGTACATCATGAAAGTCTGAAAAATCGATGCAGTACCGGCTATTTCAAATATACCTCTTAGTAGACTGCTCATGGTGAGAGCTTCAAGACCAAGATTATAATACAGTCGGGATTCATTGCCGGGAAGCCTGATGGAGTTGGTCCTTCTGGTCAGAAATGTTAGGGCCCCGTATGGAATAGCACCTAGGATAAGAGGCCACATAAATAGGTAAGTCATATATATAGACCTGACATTATGAGAAAACTGGTCATAGATTAAAAAGAACAGAAGACATATCCCGGTACCAACAAGTGTAATAATAAAATCCTGTCGGATTGTATGTTCGATTTTTAAACGTTCCTGGCTATTTATCATATTCTTCTTCTGCGCATATATTTCTTTTAATGAAGCATCCATTGAGTACCTCCTTATTTGCCGATATATATAATATCGCTTACTGAACGTTCGCTGATATTATTACCATTTGTTGTTGGATTATTAATAACATTGCCATTGAATACCATAGTACTCGATCCGCCACCATCCAGGTTATAAGCCACGGTACATCCACTATCCTTCATTACACCTGCAAGCTCATATAGAGATAATCCCTGACTCTCAGATGTTCGGCCATCCGAAACTACCATTACATAATGCCCGGATTCAACCATTCCGATTGCTGTTCTGGGATTAGAATTCATGCTTTGAGAGACTTCGGTATTTTCAGATACCAGGATCTTACCATTATTGACAAGCCCTGGGCCAAATGAGTATATATCAGTGGCACCTTTTACTTTTAGCTCTGCTGCGGTTACATCACCTTCATTTACGATCTCCATTGTCCCGTCCTCATAAATGACCAGATCATCCTGATCGGATCCTGCGGATGTAGATCTATATAGATATCCGTTTCTCATTACAAATCCTGTATCGCGGAATCCGTAGAAATCTCCATTTATAGCAAGTATTGCGCCTACATTACTGGCGATTTCTGAGGTCTTTTTCTTGAGATTCGCTCCAAAGGAATTGTCAGCCAGCCCGGAATTCAAATAAGATGAATCCTTGACGTATATGTCGGCGATGTAGACCTGTGTATTATCAACGGTCTTTTCCTTTATTCTGATCTTGAGATTGTCATCTTCGTAAGAGTTATCAGTCACAACAGCATTTGAAGAACTGGATGAGCCGGAATTTATATTGGTCGATGTGGTGGTATTCTTTTTGGAAGATGAACTGTTGGAAGATGAACTGCTAGATGATGAACTGTTTGATGCTGAAGTCCAGCTTGTAGATTCAGCAGAGACAGAGTTCATGCTTACCACGTTACTTGGAAGTACAAATGTCTCTAGAAGAGTATATCCGGAATAGGCTGTTATCAGTGCTGTGCCAACAATGGCTGCAGCTATATGTG
>JAGOLM010000031.1:0-6519 GCA_017994075.1 Lachnospiraceae bacterium | reverse complement strand
ACATATAAATAAGAAAGGAAGCTCCACGGATGAAAAGCAGTGATCTGAAGTTTGAATTGGCAGAGGCTATGAAAATCTGTATGAAAAAAGCGCCTGTAGAAAATATAACCGTGAAGCAGATCGTAGAGACATGTGGAGTCTCGAGACAATCTTTTTATAGGAACTTTATTGATAAATATGACTTGATAAACTGGTATTTTGATATTCTCTTGGAGCGGTCATTTAAGGAAATGGGTAAGGGCGAGACAGTAAGAGATGGTCTGATTAAAAAATTTGCATATATCAGGGAAGAGCGCTTATTTTTTACAGAGGGTTTTAAAACAGACGAGCAAAACAATCTAAAGGAACATGACTTCTATATGATATATGGGTTCTTTTGCGGACTGATAAGGGAAAAGACCGGAGAACTACCAGATAAAAAGATCAGAAGATTACTTGAGATGTATTGCCAGGCGTCCATATACATGACTGTGCGTTGGGTAATGGATGGAATGAAAGAGCCGGAGGAAGAACTGGCGGATCTAATGATTGCAGCAATGCCGGCAGATATTGCCAAGCTATATAAAAAAGTAGGAATATTATAAAGATGTACGATAAAGTGTAATGCTTAATATAAAGCGTTACACTTTTTTTGTAATGTAAAAATATACATGTAGAATCAGCATATTTAAATGTTACACAGAGGTCAATCTGTAACTTATATTTAGCCGTAGGCAATGCTAAAATTACTCTTGTAATAAAGTGTTAAATTCTTAACACAATGAATGAAGTATATTGAAAAGGAGAGTAAAAAATGGTTAACAGAATCTCACTTAATCCAACATCATATCATGGAGCTGGAGCAATCCAGGAAATCGCAAATGAAATCCATAATCACGGATTTAAAAAAGCCTTTGTAGCATCTGATCCTGATCTGGTCAAATTTGGCGTTACTGCCAAGGTGACAGATTTATTAAAAGATGCATCAATACCTTTTGAACTATACTCAGATATCAAACCCAATCCAACTATAGAAAATGTAAAACATGGCGTTGAAGCCTTTAAAAATTCAGGAGCAGATTGTATAGTAGCTATCGGTGGCGGTTCCTCAATGGATACCTCCAAGGCTATTGGAGTAATAATTACCAATCCGGAATTTGCTGATGTTCGTTCTCTCGAGGGAGTAGCACCAACCAAGAATCCTTGTGTTCCTATCATTGCTGTTCCCACTACTGCAGGTACGGCAGCTGAGGTAACTATCAACTATGTAATAACTGACGTTGAAAAAGAAAGAAAATTCGTATGCGTCGATACACATGATATGCCGATAGTTGCAGTTGTTGACCCGGATATGATGTCATCTATGCCTAAGGGGCTCACAGCTGCTACAGGAATGGATGCCCTTACACACGCAATTGAAGGATATACCACCAGAGGAGCATGGGAGATGACAGACATGTTCCATATCGAGGCTATCAGATTGATATCAGAGAACCTTCGTGATGCTGTAGATAACAAGAAGTCAGGCCGTGAGGGAATGGCCCTTGGACAGTACATAGCAGGAATGGGATTTTCTAATGTAGGTCTTGGAATCGATCATTCAATGGCACATACGCTTTCAGCTCATTACGATACGCCTCATGGTGTAGCATGTGCTATGTTCCTGCCTATAACTATGGAATTCAATCGTGATCATACAGGAGAGAGATATAGAGAAATCGCCAGAGCAATGGGAGTAAAAGGCGTTGATGATATGTCTCAGGAAGAATATAGAGATGCAGCGATAAGCGCTGTCAAGAAACTGTCTGAGGATGTTGGAATTCCCAAGATCAATGACAAGATAAAAGAAGCTGATCTGGAACAGTTGGCAACAGATGCACTTAATGATGCGTGCTATCCTGGCAATCCAAGAGAAGCTACCAAAGAACAGGTTATATCGATGTTCCGTATGCTTATGGCATAAGGCATCTTACTAACAATCAAATCCCCTTTAGAACCCCTCCGAAAATGATATGTCCAAATCCCCGATCTGACAATCATACAGGAGGGGTTTTTGTATACAAAATGTGTAAATATTGCCATATGTCCAGATATTTGGATGTTCTGTTTATATAAAATGCCACACTTGACAAGTACGCTACAATTAAGATTGAGTAAATACCCGACAAGTGATGACTCAAAACAGTGGATTAATCTGATTAGATCTTCTGTGGATAACATTATTAAACAGGAGGAAACATGTTTATTGATATACTTTTAGATACTGCAATAGATACCATCAAGACAATTCCATTTCTCTATCTAACATATCTTCTCATGGAATATATAGAGGATAGGACCCAGAACGGATCGATCCTTTTACTGAAGAAACATCCGTCTCTAGGCCCGGTGGTAGGGTCGGCAGCAGGTGTCATACCACAGTGTGGTTTCTCTGCGGCGGCAGCATCACTCTATGCCGGCGGTATAATATCAGCAGGATCACTTATTGCCATATTCTTATCTACATCGGATGAGATGCTACCTATTTTGTTGTCAGAAAAGGTCGCAGCTATAACTATATTTAAAATATTAGGCTCGAAATTTTTGATAGGACTAATAACAGGACTGATCATTGACATGATGATCAGAATATTCAGGTCCCATGTCAAGCCTGAGGAGCGACATATACATGATCTCTGCGATGAGGAACACTGCGGATGTGAGGGCGAAGGCGGTAATATATTTAAGTCAGCTCTTGTCCATACTCTCAAGATCGCAGTTTTTATATTTTTAATTGCTCTTTTATCTGCGTTTCTGATAGAGGGGATAGGTGAAAAGAATCTGTCCACATTTCTGCAGGATAAAAGTGTGATAGGTGTATTTCTTTCAGCACTTATAGGCCTTATTCCAAACTGCGGAGCTTCTGTAGCGATCACTACATTATATCTAAAGGGGCTTATTGATGCTGGACAGATGATGGCAGGACTTCTAGTAAGTGCCGGAGTAGGTCTGTTGGTACTGTTCAGATCAGACAGGACACATCTAAAAGATGATCTGATTATATTGTTGGTTCTGTATGTATCAGGAAGTATATGGGGTCTCATAATACAAGGACTTGGAATAGTGCTTTAATTGAAAATAAATATTTTATAAAATCTATTTTTTGTATAGTGAAATTCATTATTAGCTGATATAATAACTAAGGACGTGAGTCAAGAAATTATTTTTAAAAATTAAGTTGTTATGACAACATAAAAATGGAGCATCACGTTTTACTATTTTAATATAAAACCAATGGAATACGATTTGAATGAGGAGTTTTACAATGGAAAAAATCAAAGAATATGTAAATAAAGACATGCTTATGGGCGAGATCGTAACTAAATATCCTGATGCGATATATGCACTTATGGACTGTGGAATGGGATGTGTAGGATGTCCCGCTTCTCAGGGCGAATCTCTTAATGATGCAGCAATGGTTCATGGACTTAATCCGGATGATGTAATGGATTATGTCAATCATGTACTGACAGACAAGCTCGCTGGCATGGGTGAGTGATCATTATTAAAATAAATGTAAAAAAGTGAGGCTGCGAAATTCGCAGCCTCTTTTTTGTGAATATAATTATTTTTTAGGTAACCATTTATAGGATATTATATTGACGGTACCCTTGCCCTTGTGCTTTTTCACATCATAATTCTTGGGGAAAGCCTTTATTAATTCTGATAATTTCGAATAACCATAAGATCTGACATCAAAGTCTGGTTTCGCTCTTTTTATGAAAGTTCCTGCTGAACTTATATTGACGTAACCATCGTCATCCTGATAGGCTTCCCATGCCTTCTTTAGAAGTGAGTGGACAATTGTGTAGTCGTATTTGTCGGAGCTTTCTTTATTATTGCTTTTATCATCCTTATCATCGTTTTGCTCAGCAGAGGGAGCTTCTGAATCAGGAGTCTCGCTTAGATTTTCTAGAAAGATAAATTCATCACATGAATTACGAAATGATTCCGGAGTTTTCTTTTCACCTACGCCAATGACATATACTCCGGATTCGTGAAGTTTAATAGATAATGGAGTGAAGTCACTGTCGCTAGACACAATTACAAAAGCATCATATATCCTGCTGTTTAGCAATTCAATTGCATCAATTACTAATGCCATGTCAGTGGCATTTTTACCCGAAACATAATCAAACTGCTGCTCGGCCTTAATAGCCAGACGTTTTATCTCCTCTTCCCAATTCTTTAAAGTTTCTTTTTTCCAGTTGCCGTAAGCACGCTTAACAATAATACGTCCATGAGTTGATATTTCTTGAAGTACCAACTCTAGTTTCTTTATCTGTGTATTATCAGAATCAATTAATACAACCATTTTATCAAGAGTATTCATTAAAGCTCCTTTTCTTTTTAATCAATATCTATATTTTATCATTTTATCAACTGTTTTACATTGTTCATATTATTTTTTTTAAAATAAAGTATGGTTTATACAGTAAAAATAGTTACAATTTACAACTAATGATATAATGTCTAATTGTATTATATCATTAATATCATGAAGTGTTGATATTGCTGAGTAAGGGAGAATAAATGTGCTGACAAGGGTTGCTTCACTTCTAATAGGCTATGGCCTTGGCTGTGTACTTACAGCGGAGATAGTAGCCAAAAGGTACGCAGGGAAAAGTTCTAGTGATATCGGAACCACAGGTAATCCGGGGATGGCCAATATCATGGCGCATCTGGGCTTTAGACCTGGAATAATAGTCTTACTTGGAGATGTAGGTAAAACTATGTTGGCAATGTTGATATCATGGATCATTTTCATGGACGAAAGTGGAAAAACAGCAATTCTATATGCCGGATTGGGCGCAACCCTGGGTCATGATTTTCCGTTTTGGAGAAAATTTAATGGTGGAAAGGGCGTTGCAACTACATGCATATCGGTGTTTATTTTTTCGCCATTATGGGGACTCATAGCAAATATAGCAGGTATGCTGGTTGTGTTTGCATCTCAATATCTATGCATTGGTGCTGTAGTTATTCCAACCGTATATAGTGGGATAATGTTATATATGGGAGAATCAGAGGCCTCAGCAATCGGACTTGCACTTACGATAATCATGTTTATCAGGCATTTCCCGGCAATTAAGCAAGTGCCTAAAGGAAGTTGTGAAAAGGTGGACGTGACCTGTGCCATTAAACGTAAATTTTTCAAGAAAAATAATTGAAAAGAACTTTATGATCAGTAAGAAAGAAGTAAAAAAGAGAATAAAATGATGGACAAGAAAAGCAAAAGAAGCATTAAGAAAAACAGTAAGAATAAGATCATTCGAATGAAAAAGGCAGGAATAACATTAGCTGCCATTCAGCTATTTATCACAATCATATTTATAAGAGAAGTAGTGCTGCTTAATGTATTGAGCATAGGCATAGCAGTTGGGATAGGTGTAGCACTTTTAGGGCTAGAAATAGTATGCTTTCTAATGATGGAAAAATATCCTAAGAGAAGATCGTTTGTTTTTCGGATAATATCGATTGTGTTATCGATAATCATGGCAGTGGCAGTTTTTTATTCATGGAGGACTAGAAATGCACTGTCAAAGGTCGCTTCCAATAATGTAGATATCACATCGGTAAGTGCTTATGTTAAAAAGGATGATCCTGCAACAAGCATGGAAGATGCCAAGGGATATGAGTTTGGTATACTACAGGGTATGGACAGAAAGAATACAGATAAGGCAGTTAAGCAGGCAGAAGAAGCTTTAGGATCTAAGCTAAAGACCCACGAGTATAAATCGCTCACGGAATTGGCAGATGGGATCACAACAGGGAAAATAAAGGCATTAATGATAAATGATGGTTATCTGTCTCTGTATTCGGATCTTGAGGGATATGAGGGATTCCCAAAAGAGATTAAAAAAATATCCCAGTATAAAATAAAAAATGTAATAAAGAAAACGGAAAGCGCAGACATTACTAAGCCGTTTGTAATGTATATAAGTGGGATAGATACTTATGGCAAGGTCGGTACTGTCAGTCGTTCCGATGTTAACATACTGGCTACTGTTAATCCTCAGTCAGGTCAAATGCTTCTCATCAATACACCGAGAGATTATTACGTCCCGCTTTCGATATCAAAGGGAGTAAAAGATAAATTGACTCATTCTGGAATATATGGAATTGAATGTTCAAGAGACACACTTGGAATGCTCTATGATGAGAAGGTAAACCATTATTTCAGATTGAATTTCTCGGGATTCCAAGGCATGATAGATGCGCTGGATGGAGTCGATGTGGAATCAGATGTGGCATTTTCATCATTTGGATATGATTTTAAAGTCGGAACAAACCATCTGAACGGTAAGCAGGCACTTGCGTTTGCCAGGGAGAGACATGCTTTTGCCAGTGGCGATAATCAGCGTGGCAAGAACCAGATGAAGGTTATAGAGGCTGTCGTTAGAAAGGTACAGAGCCCTTCAATATTAAAGAATTATCTAGGAGTGCTTGATAATCTAAATGGAACTTTTGAAACAGACCTTAGCTATGATCAGCTGACAG
>JAGOLM010000069.1 GCA_017994075.1 Lachnospiraceae bacterium | reverse complement strand
GTGATGGGAGGTTAATAATACTGTCAGCTAGTTAGAAAGGGGTACTTTTTATGAAAAAAGGATATTTATTATCCGGCGCTTTATTTGGCGCAGCATTCCTAGCAATGCAGGCTATGCCTGTTAAAGCTTGTACAGAGATTTATGTAGGCAAGGATTTATCCACAACAGGACAGACCATATATGGACGTACAGAGGATGGTGGAAACAACAATCTTAAACTCTATGATGTAAAACAGGCCGGAGCGATTAAGGCTGGATCTTCTTTTACTGATGCAGAGGGATGGACCTATACATGGGGCAATCAAGACAGTTACAGATATACATCTGTAAGAGATGCCAAGGAGCTTTGGGATGGATCTTCACAGACTTGTTATGAGGCCCAGGGAACCAATCAGTATGGAGTATCTATATCCGCAACAGAATCTCTTTATGAAAATGAAAAGACTGATGCAGCAGATCCATATGCAGACTCTAAAACAGTTGGAGAGCATGGAATCGGAGAGCAGTCCTTTACCACAATCGTACTTGGACAGGCTAAAACTGCCAGAGAAGGTATTGACATTATCCTCGATGCAGTAGATAAGTCTAAGTGTTCAGAACCTTCAGGAATACTTGTTGGCGATGCTAATGAGACATGGTACCTTGAAATAGTATCTGGTACTCAGTATGCAGCATATAAGCTTCCTAATGACATATGCTATGTCAATCCTAACGTTACTATTATGAAGAACGTTAATACAGAGGGCGCTACAAACAGAGCTGCTACTACTAAGACAGACTTTGTAGTTTCTCCTAATCTTATTAATATTGCAAAGACTGCTGGAACATACACAGATATAAATGGTAAGATCGGTGATGCAGCTGATGGCAAGACCATTGACCTTAATCTTTCATATAGTAACCAGAATTCAAGCACACGTATGAAGTCAGCAATGGATTATTTGAATCCTTCACTTGGAGTTACAACAGACAATTCTACATTTAAGTTTGCCTTCAAGCCAAATAGAAAACTGTCAATGGAAGATGTATTTAATTTCTTTAAGTTAGATTACATTGAGAGACAGGCTACAATGGAATGTACAATATTCCAGAGGTTTGACAATGTTCCTACAGATCTATCTGTAGTTGAGTGGAGAGCAATGGTAGCTCCCAAGTATTCAGTATTTATTCCTTCATATCCTATGCTTATAAATAAGACACCTGATGCATACAAGCTTGAAACAGCATTTACTGATAATTACACATATGATGCTAAGAGCGCTTATTTTGCATTCCAGGGTGTAAAAGAGAAATGCTATGCTGATAAGGATGTGTTTGGTAAAAATGCTATAGCTAATTATGCTAACATCCAGAATTATATTACCAACCAGTTCGCAATCGATCAGAATGCAATAGTTGCCAAGTATGCATCTAATCCTGCTACATCAAAAGAATATGCAACTACTCTTCTTCAGAACTACACAGATGTAGCCATGAATGCAGCTAATGCACTTTATGATGGCAAGGAACTTACAGTACCTGCTGTAAAGGGAAGTGTACTTCCTGAGATTACTGTTCCTAGTGGCAGCAATGTTAAGGTAAATGGTAAGACAGAGATTACAGATCCTAAGGTAGTTGCTTCTGCAACAAAATTCTTATCAACACTTGCAGCAGATCTTAAAAAAGCAGGATTCGACGTTCTTTCTGATACTTTCAAGATCTTTGACCTCAATGCAACAGGATCAGGTAAGGTAACAATGGCAGTTGGCAAGGATTATGCTGGCAAGATTGCTCTTGTTGGACATTTCCATGATGGTGCTTGGACAGTTCAGCAGTGCCTCGTAGATGCTGACGGTAATATCGCTCCTGAATTCAACTCATTTTCACCTGTTTTCGTTGAGCTTACAACAGCTAACAAGCCTGTAACACTTTCAGTTGCAGCTGAGCCTGCTGTAGCTACACCTGCTGCAGCCACGCCTGCAAAGGTTGCATCACCCAAGACTGGAGTAATGGATTATACATTTATTATTCTTGTTTTATGTATGGCAGTTGCAACAACAGGACTTGTTGTTATAAAGAGAAAAAAATCTGCTAAATAATTAGCAGAATAAACTTTAAACAAAATGCTTTAAACAAAATTCAAATAGTGTCACGTGAGTATCGGCAGGAATCATAGATTCCTGCCGATTTTATTTGTTTATAATGATATATGTATTATGGATTTATTATTTTTCAAATACTTTTTGTGAAGAATACAGGCTCTTGCTTCTAGAATATACAAAGCTTAGGGCTGTGACAAACAGAAAATAATGGGCACCCTTGAAACCAAACAGCTCAAAGCAGAATATAGAAGCTGAAATAGGACAATTAGTCACACCGCAGAAAACAGCGCCAATGCCTAGGGCCGCAGCAAATCCGGGATCGATCCCCAATAGATGCCCGAGGAGGCATCCGGATGTGGCTCCAACGACAAATGAGGGAACGATCTCTCCGCCTCGGTATCCGGCTGTTATTGATACTACAGTGAATAGGATCTTTAGTAAGAATGACAGATCAGGTGAATTACCATTAATGGAATCTATAATGAGGTTTAATCCTGCACCATTATATACTTGAGGACCAAATACAAATGTCATTCCTAAGAGCAGTGATCCTCCGGCAAAGGCTCTTATATATATATTTGGAATATGCTTTTCAAAAAATTCCTTGGACCATTCCAATGAGTAGCAGAACAGCAGTGCTATAAAACCGCATATAACTCCAATTATCAGAACCTTTGTTATTAGTCCATAGGAGTATCTCGGTATATTTATTTTCCCAAAAGATAATGCAGGAGCTCCGATGGTCTTAGATGTGATAGCAGCTGTTGTGGCTGAGATTACACAGGGGAGAAATGAGCTGTAATGCATGACTCCGACGGATGACAGCTCCATTGCGAAAACAGTAGCAGTAAGAGGTGTACCTAGAAGAGCTGAAAATGCAGCGCTCATTCCGGTCATTACCATACTCCCCAGATCGTCTTTTTTTACATGAAATACCTTTCCTAAAAAGTAACCTATGCTTCCACCTAGCTGAAGAGCAGCACCCTCACGACCAACTGATGCACCTACCAGGTGACTGAATATTGTGGAGAAAAAAATAAGAGGAGCCATCCTAAGAGGAACTTTTTTACCGCTTTCAGCGGATAGAAGTATTCGATTGGTACCTCCAGTATCATCTCCTTTGGTGATCCGATAAAAGAAACATATAATAACTGCTCCTACCGGAAGGGAAAATAGAATCCATGGATTTGCAATTCTGATTTGTGATACCTTTGTAATTGCAATGGAAAAATAAGCACCAGTAACTCCTAGAACCAAACCTACAATAATGGCAATAAAAATCATCAGCACGGAATCCCAGATATCTACCAGAAATTCTTTTATAGCATTCATCTGAACCAGCCCTTCAAAAATATAATCTTTAGATATAAGTATACATTAACGTGTTAAACCATTCAAAAAAAGTTTAGATGTTCATAAATATGTACAAAAAGATCAATAAAAGATAAATAAAAAATCAATAAAATGGCAATAAAAGATTTTGATTATCTATTCTAATCATATACAATAAAGGTCAGCAGACAGATAGTATCAGGTCTTAGAATATAAAGCAGGAACAAAATCATGGATCAGTATAAGAATTAAGAATCAGTATAAGGATAAGAATATGGATCAATATAAGGATAAGAATCAGTATAAGGATCAGGATCAGAAATATAGCAATCTGATACAAAACATCAAGTCTTACGGTAAAATTGCAGTTGCTTTTTCCGGAGGAGTGGATTCTTGTATGCTGCTTGTGGCAGCAATGGAAGCACTGGGAGCAGAAAATGTTATTGCTGTTACCGCGGATTCTATTGTATTCCCGAATAGAGAGTTTCAGGAAGCGAAGGAACTTTGCGAGGATCTAAAAGTAAGGCAGATAACATTTAATATCAATCAGTTGGATATAGATGGATTTTCCGGTAATCCGGAAAACAGATGTTATATCTGCAAGAAAAACCTGATGGGCAAAATCTTTGAAATAGTAAGAAAAAATAGCATAGAGATCTTGGCAGAAGGCTCTAATGCTGATGACATCAGTGATTATCGCCCAGGTATGCAGGCCATAAGAGAGCTGAAAATTGTAAGTCCATTAATGGAAGCAGGACTTACGAAACAGGAGATAAGAGAAATCTTAAAAAGTAAAGGAATAAAAATCTGGAATAAGCAGGCTTTTGCCTGCCTTGCCACTAGATTCGTCTATGGAGAGACTATAGATGAGAAAAGGCTTGATATGGTAGATAAGGCTGAACAGACCCTTATTGATCTTGGATTTCATCAGCTCCGGGTAAGAGTTCATGGCGAGGGTGATCATCCAATGGCAAGAATTGAACTGACCGAAGGAGAGATATCAGAAGCGATTGAACCCCATATTAGAGATATTATAATAAATAGCTATGAAAAAATAGGGTTTTCCTATGTGACATTGGACATAAAAGGATATAAGACAGGAAGCATGAACCAAACAATACATATATGATATAGTGGCTTGATGGGAGAATTAATAGTATAATATACAGAATTTAAACAATTTCATTATTGCATTGCATGTAGATGATCATGCAAATGGCATAGAGATAAGTATAGATGTTTATAACATGTAGTGATAGGAAGAGAAAGGAATTCAGATGAATACAAGGTTTACCAATGCTAGACTTTTAATGCCGGATAAGGGACACTCATTTAAGATAATAAACGGAGAGATATGTGTCAAGGGTGATACCATAGTTTTTTCCGGAACGGAGAATGAGGCATCTGATTATCTGAAAAATAATGAAGTTATCTTATGGGATGAGATAATAGACTGTGATGGCAATCTGATAATGCCTGGATTTAAAAATGCTCATACTCATACAGCGATGACATTACTCAGGTCTCTTGCGGATGATATGCCGCTGGCAGACTGGCTCAATAATCAGGTTTTCCCGAGAGAAGGCCAGCTCGTACCGGATGATATTTATTGGCTGGATCTACTGGGAATAATGGAGTATCTGACCAGTGGTATCACTTCTAATTTTGATATGTATTTCTTTCCCCCGATTAATGCCAAGGCTTCAGTAGATGCGGGATTCAGAACGGTTCAGACCAGTGGATTTAATAACTACGGAAGTACACTTCAGGATCTTGAGGATAATTACAATATTGTAAATGACATGGACAGTGATCTGGTCACATTTATAATGGGTTATCATGCAGAGTACACCACATCTATGGAGAGAATGGAGGGAGTTGCCCGCCTGGCTGATAAATATAAGTCTCCGGTATTCCTGCATAATTCTGAGACAGAGGCAGAGGTCAAGGGATGTATAGAGCGCTGGGGCAAAACACCCACAGAGCTTATGGACAGTCTGGGAATGTATAAATATGGTGGTGGTGGTTACCACTGCGTATGGGTAAGCGACAACGATATAGAGATAATGAAGAAAAATCATCTCTATGCGGTTACCAATCCTGCATCTAATCTCAAGCTTGCCAGCGGGATCGCTCCTGTCAAGAGATTTATGGATGAGAATATCCCTCTTGCAATAGGTACTGACGGAGCGGCCTCTAACAATGCTCTTGATATGTTTAGAGAGATGTATCTCACAACAGCCCTTGCCAAGGTAAAAGAGAATGATGCATCTGTCGTTCCGGCAGATGAAGTATTGTACTCAGCAGTTTCAGAAGGGGCTCATTGTATGGGACTTGATGATTGCGATACCATAGAAAAAGGTAAAAAGGCAGATCTCATTATGATAGATCTTCAGCGTCCTAATATGCAGCCTATGAATAATATCATCAAGAATATTGTTTATGCAGGCTCCAAGGATAACGTCAAACTTACTATGGTAAATGGTAAAATATTATATAGAGACGGTAGATTTGATATTGGATTTGATCCAAAAGAGATATATTTGAAGTGTAATGAAATTATAAATAGAATGAGATAAAAAATGACAGAAGTAACGATTTTTACCGACGGTTCTAGCCGCGGCAATCCAGGACCAGGAGGCTATGGAGCTGTGATCATGGCTAATGGTCCTGATGGAGAACAGCACAAAAAGGAACTGTCGGAAGGGTATATTGAAACCACAAATAATCGCATGGAGCTTATGGGCCCGATCATGGCTCTTCGTGAACTGAACCGTCCTTGCAGGATAAATCTTTTTTCTGATTCCAAGTATCTGGTAGATGCGTTTAACAAGCATTGGATAGATAACTGGATGAAAAAAGGATGGAGAAAATCTGACGGCAAGCCTGTGAAAAATATCGATCTATGGAAGGCACTGATCAAAGAGACGGATAAGCATGATATTACTTTTAATTGGGTAAAGGGTCACGTAGATACCTCGGACAGCATGAAAGACAAGACTATGTATGATCTTAATAATCGCTGTGATGAACTGGCGACTACAGCGGCGGACGGAGATAATAAAATTGAAGACGTAGAACTATAAGCTATGCTAAAAATAAACGGCTGTCCACTTGAAGATAGTCTCAACATATTTTATAATAATTTTTTGCGTGATTTTTCGTGCATAAGATTCTAAAGAATCAGTAATTAATTAT
>JAGOLM010000030.1 GCA_017994075.1 Lachnospiraceae bacterium | reverse complement strand
GATAGCATTTTTGTATTATATAATTGCCACAGCATTATTCTAAGATACATCAAAATAAAATTATTAAAAATAGCATAAAATTTTAATTTTATAGTTGACACAGTACATGACTTTTGGTATATTTATTTTCGGTCGTTCAATGCGGCATGGAAGTTTAGCTCAGCTGGGAGAGCATCTGCCTTACAAGCAGAGGGTCACAGGTTCGAACCCTGTAACTTCCATTTTTCTATGACTATTTATAGATTAATAATTACATATGGCGAGGTAGCTCAGCTGGCTAGAGCACGCGGTTCATACCCGCGGTGTCGAGGGTTCAAGTCCCCCTCTCGCTATTAATGAAATAAGAAGTATGCAATGCATATTTCTTATTTTTTTGTTATCTAGAGTTGGACTTGAATATAGAATACTAGTATTATATATATCGAATGGAGAACAAATATAATGAAAAAAATTAGATTGATTTCAAACATAATATCAATATCACTTTTGGTAGGATATACTATTTTTTTGATTATTGTCTGGAGAAAAATTCCCAATGTACTGCCAACTCACTTTGAGGCAGCGGTTGAGGCAGATAGCTATGGTAAGAAAATCACTTTGATATTAATGCCCATACTAGGATACATGATTCTTTTCGCAATTATTTTCTTTGAAAGATTCCCAAATATATGGAATTTTCCAGTAGAAGTAACAGATAGAAACAGAAACAGATTGTATATGTTGAGTTTTCAAATGATGGCTGTAGTTAAGATCATGATGGTTGTTCTTTTTATTTATATTGGATTTCTCACAATATATTATCCTATGCCAATATGGCCAATGTGTCTTATTTTTGGGATCATGTTTGGTGCAATTATTCTTTCAATCGTGAGAATGATAAGGGCAAAATAAAATGAAGACAAGGGAATTAAAAGCAATGGTACTGGCGGTGCTTGCTGCTTTTTTCTATGCACTTAGCACTCCGGTCTCTAAAATCATATTGGAACATGTGGGACCGACAATGACGGCATCTATGCTGTATCTTGGAGCCGGAATAGGGATAGGTATATTATTTCTATTCAATGGCAGAAAAGAACCAAGGTCAGATAGACTAGCACGTTCAGATTTGCCATATGTCATAGGAATGATACTACTTGATATATCAGCACCTATACTCCTTATGAACGGAATATCCAGAACAACTGCAGCGAATGCATCGCTCCTTAATAACTTTGAAATAGCAGCTACATCTATTCTGGCATTTATAATATTTAAGGAAAAAATTTCAAAAAGAATGTGCGTCGCACTTTTACTTGTTATATTTTCTAGCTTGATATTATCATTTGAGGGTGGAAGCAGCTTGTCATTTTTTACAGGTTCACTACTGGTACTAGGTGCAGCCACCTGTTGGGGGCTTGAGAACAATTGTACAAGGATGATCGCATCAAAAAGCACTTATGAAATAGTTATAATTAAGGGATTCTTTTCCGGAATAGGAGCACTTATAGTTGCACTGATCCTCGGAGAAAAACTACCAGATATTAAATATATGCTATTGATATTTCTAGTAGGTTTTGTATCTTATGGTATGAGTATTTTCGTATATATAAGAGCACAGAGTGTACTTGGAGCAGCCAAGACAAGCTCATTTTATGCTTTGGCACCATTTATAGGAGCATTTATATCATTTTTAATATTAGGTGAAAAACCGGATGGTAGATACATAGTTGCACTTGTGGTGATGATATTTGGAACCTTATTTGCAGTTGTTGATACATTAAAATATAGCCATAGTCATATTCATAGTCATACTATTCATCATCTTAGGAATGGTAAAATGGAGACAGAAATAATAACTCATGAGCATAGCCACTCCCATATGGGACCGGGCCTGGCTCATCATCACACACACAAGGAGGAACGGTAGTTGAAAAAAGAAAGATTTGCAGTTGTTACTGCAGTTTTTTCAGCAATGGAAGCTGAAAGGATAATAACTCTTCTCAAGGTCAATTCAATTCCAGCTTATAAGGTCAGTGGAGCAACCGATCTATATTCTCTTTCTTACGCTAGAACTATGCAGGAGATATATGTTTCGGAAGAAAATCTAGAACTTGCAAAACAGATAATTAAAATTCAAATTTAATGTTCACTTAAGCTATATTCCTTATTATATCTTTAAGATTACAAGATATATCATATCGTTTACGATTGGAGGGAAATAGCTATGAAGAACAAGAGAAAAATAGCAGCAATAATGATGTCAATGTTATTGGCATCAGGAATGTTAGCATCTAATATGGCATCAATTATTGTAAATGCATCATCAACAGATTTGGCGTCATCATCAACAACCGGTAATTCCTCAAGCGGAGAAAAACCAACAGGTAATCCCTCAAGCGGAGAAAAACCAACAGGTAATCCACCAAGAGGAGAAAAACCAACAGGTAATCCTCCAAGCGGAAAAGCTCAATCGGGAGGAGGAGCAGATACTCAATCCTATGATTATGCAGGAACTATGTCAGGAGCACTTGTAGCTGATGGAAAAGAAGTCATATCAAAGGGAGAGACTACTTCTACAAAGGACAAGGATCAGAATGCTGCACTTGTAAAAAACAGTGGAACACTTAAGATTACAAATGGAGAGCTGACAAAATCAGGTGATGATGAAGATGGAGATAATTGTAATTTTTATGGAATAAACTCCATTTTATTGTCAGCAGGAAAAAACTCCAAGGCATATATTTCGGGATCAACTCTTTCGGCTGATTCAACAGGCTCCAATGGATTATTTGCAACGGATAACGGAAAAATATATGCCAATACAGATTCAATTAATACTACTTCTGATAACTCAAGAGGTATTGATGCCACATATGGAGGAACTGTAATTGGAAACAAAATGACTATATCAACTCAAGAAGATCATTCAGCAGCTTTGGCTACAGATCGAGGTGGCGGTAATGTTAGCGCCACAAACAGTACACTTAAGACTGCAGGATCGGGGTCTCCACTTATATATTCGACAGGAGATATTGAGGTCGATAATGTGACAGGAACTGCCACAGGAAGTCAGATCGCAGGAATTGAAGGACTAAACAGAATCCTTATATATAATTCTTATCTGACTTCGGAGAATAAAAAAACCACAGGAAGTGATCCTGTTGCAAATGCAGTGATTTTGTATCAGTCAACATCAGGAGATGCTGATACTTCAACAGATAAATCAGCTGTTTTTCAGGCTGTGGATTCGAATCTGAAAAGTTCGATCACAAGTGGAGCATTTTTCTATGTAACCAATACATCATCTAATGTTTACTTAGAGGATACAAAGCTAAATTACGATTCATCCAAGGCAAACCTGCTACAGATAGAAGGAAATGATTCTAATAATTGGGGTACAGTAGGTTCGAATGGAGGCACGGTAAAATTTACAGCTAATAATGAGACTCTTTCTGGTAATGTATCTGTAGATACCATTAGTTCACTTGATATGTATCTGTTAAATAAGACAACATATACAGGTGCTATGACCATAAAGGCGAATGCAGCAGGCAATACGACAGCTGATAAGGCAATCACTGTTAATGTTTCATCAGATTCCAAATGGGTAGTTACAGAGAACACAACTATCAATAATCTAAATGCAGAAAGTGGTGCAAAGATCGTAGATAAAAATGGTAAAACAGTTACGATTATTTCCAATGGCAAAACAGTAGTTAAAGGTGATAGTAAAATAACACTAACAGTAACGGGAACATATTCCAATAATGTTGATACAGATAATAATAACAAGTCAGTGACGAATTATATAGCTAGAGATGATTTTGATAGTTATTATGGAACTAAAACTACATTTGGAACTAATGGAAGCAGCACCAATACATCAGGCGATGCCACAGACAAAACATCAACAGATACAACGGAGGCGGATAAAAAATCTACAACGATTCCTTATAAGGCAATTGGAGGTGTAGCATCGCTAGCAGCAATCGCAGGAGCAGCCGGATATATTTTCTATAGAAGAAAAAAACGATAATTATATAAATGATAAAAATAAAATCTACCAAATAAAAACCGCAGAGTTTATAGTGCTGTGGTTTTTATTTGAAGTAAATATAATTATCAGAATTTAGCAAAATAAGTCAGACACACTCGATTCTACTTCAATATTTTGCTATAATAAGAACGTATATTATAAATATATTGCAATTTGATATATGAAAGGGAAGAAAATGTCAGATACAAATAATGCAGAGCGACACACCAAGGTAGATACTACAAGCGCAGAGACCCATACTATGGCTGATTTTGAAGCGGAGATCAACCAGTCATTCAAGAAAATGGATGAAGGATTTTTTGATGATAATTGGGACAAAATAATGGAAATTAAAGACCAGGATGAACCCTTTGAAGTTGAGATCAAGGAAGCTGTTAAGGGCGGACTCGTAGCGGATCTCGAGGGAATCAGAGCGTTTATTCCGGCTTCTAGATTGTCTCTTAAGTATGTAGAAGAATCAGAACTTCCATCATATGTAGGCAAGACTATTCTGGTAAAAATAATCGACGCAGACCCTGAAGAGAACAATCTTTTTCTATCAGCCAAGGAGATTCTAAAAGCGGAGGCTGAAAAACAGAAAACAGAGGCTATGACTAAGGTTGAAGTCGGACAGGTATTTGAAGGAACCGTTTCAAGTATCCAAAACTATGGAGCATTTGTTGATCTACCAAACGGACTTACAGGATTAGTACATATTTCACAGATATCCAATGAGAGAATTGCACATCCAGGAAAGGCACTTAAGGAAGGTCAGAATGTAAAAGTCAAGATTATAGCAATCAAGGACGGCAAGCTGTCACTTTCCATTAAAGCATTGCAGAATGATTCTACAGAAGATTCTGAAACCGAGCATATAGAATATGAAAATGGTGAAGAAGCATCTACATCAATGGGAGATATTCTTAAAAAACTGGGTTTATAAATAAAAAGTGAATATAAATAAGGTGTTTGTAAATTAAAATATAATATTAAAAACAGTATAATTTTTTATGAAGCAAAAGCATGGGACAGATATATATGACTATAAAAAGTTTAGTATATTGTTTCATGCTTTTTGTTTCTTGATATTTGGTGGTTATAACCACCAACGGAGCAACCGAATTGTAATATTATTCGTAAATACAGAAACAAGAAATATTTTTTCATATAGAAATTTATGGGAAGATATTTCTAAAAATATAATAATTGATTCGGAGGTATCAAAATGGAGAACAAGATGTTTTGCTTTCAGTGTCAGGAAACAGCAGGATGCGTAGGATGTACCATGTCTGGTGTATGTGGTAAGAACCCGGAGGTCGCTGGGCTTCAAGATCTTTTGGTATATGTGACCAAGGGAATATCAGCTATAGCAACAGAACTTAGAAATGAAAATAAAAATTCTGAGAGTCAGGATGATATAGGGGTTACATCAGATGTTATGGAGAAAGTAAATCATCTGGTAACAATGAACCTCTTTTCAACCATTACGAATGCCAATTTTGATCCGGAAGCTTTGAAAAAGAGAATCGAAGAGACTCTTAGCATAAAGGATGAGCTATTAAAAAGAGTCAGTGATAGAGCAGCACTTCCAGAGGCAGCTCTTTGGAACGGAAATAGTAATGAATATAGTGAAAAAGCAGCAACTGTTGGAGTTCTGTCTACAGAAAATGAAGACATACGAAGCCTCAGAGAGCTAGTAACATATGGACTAAAAGGGTTGGCAGCCTATACACAACATGCTAATGTTTTATTAAAGGAAAATCCTGAAATAGATGCGTTTATTCAGAGAGCCCTGGCAGCTACACTTGATGATTCTCTGACGGTAGATGATCTGGTGTCACTTACACTTGAAACTGGAAAATATGGCGTGGAGGGAATGGCACTTCTCGATAGTGCTAATACAGAAACCTATGGTAATCCAGAGATAACCAAGGTGGATCTAGGTGTCAGAAAGAATCCTGGAATTCTTATATCAGGTCATGACTTAAGAGATCTTGAGATGCTGCTGGAACAGACAAAGGGTACCGGAGTAGATGTGTATACTCATGGCGAGATGCTTCCTGCACATTATTATCCAGCATTTAAAAAATATGATAATTTTGCAGGAAATTATGGTAATGCATGGTGGAAACAAAATGAAGAATTTGAAAGCTTTAATGGACCAATACTTCTCACAACAAATTGTTTAGTACCGCCAAGTGACAGCTATAAAGACAGAGTATATACGACCGGAGAAGTGGGATTCCCTGGATGTAAGCATATCGATGGAGGAATTGGTGATACCAAAGATTTTTCTATTATCATCGAGCAAGCGAAAAAATGTCCGGCACCAAAAGAAATTGAAACAGGAGAGATTGTTGGAGGATTTGCACATGCGCAGGTCTTTGCTCTTGCTGATAAAGTAGTTGATGCGGTAAAGTGTGGAGCGATCAAGAAATTTATAGTTATGGCTGGATGTGATGGAAGACAGAAATCCAGAAATTACTATACAGATTTTGCCAAGGCACTTCCCGATGACACAATTATACTGACAGCCGGATGTGCAAAATATAGGTACAATAAGCTTCAGCTCGGAGATATTGGTGGAATTCCCAGAGTGTTAGATGCGGGACAGTGCAATGACTCATATTCTCTTGCACTTATAGCTCTTAAATTAAAAGAAGTTTTTGAACTTGATGATGTAAATAAATTACCTATTGTCTATAACATTGCATGGTACGAGCAAAAGGCTGTAATTGTTCTTTTGGCACTGTTATACCTTGGGGTCAAAAATATACATCTTGGACCTACACTTCCTGCATTTTTATCTACAAATGTAGTAAAGGTATTAGTAGATAATTTTGGCATTGCCGGAATTGGAACAGTAGAAGATGATATCGATCTGTTGATCAGGGAATAATCTCAACAGGATTTTTGAATCATTCTTAAAATGTCGAAAGGAATATCGCAGATGATGAATAACAAAAACACTGATGCAAATCGAGCTATTATTAATAGAGAAGAAAATCATGAGACATCAGATAGAGAAGAACTTTTAAAAGATTATATAAGACGTCTCACAAGTGGTGATGATCTAGAGCATGTAAGAGCAGATTTTAAAGAAAATTTTTCTAATGTATCTGCTATTGAAATTGCTAAAGCTGAACAATCACTTTTAAATGATGGCACTCCTCTTTCTGATGTTCAGAGACTCTGCGATGTCCATTCCGCTCTTTTCCATGGAGCGACAACAGCGGAGAGAATAGAGGCTGCCGAGGATGAGGTGGCCCGTTCTCTTCAAGCTGAAAAGAAACAAGAAGAAGAGATAAAGATGCAGGATGTAGTCACAAGCTTTGGAGAAGATGTAGCAGAAAGAGTAGAAGCTTTTGAAAAGATTCCGGGTCATCCAATTAATATTCTTAGCTTAGAAAACAGAGAGCTTAGAAAATCACTGAAAAAAATAGATATTATTTCGTATGACAAAAATATAAATGAGCTTAGACCTGAACTGACAAAGCTTTTAGGTCTTAAATCTCATTATGAAAAAAAGGATGAGCTCATGTATCCGCTTCTTTCAGAAAAATACAATTTCCCGGGTCCCAGTAATGTTATGTGGGGCGTTGAAATTGAAATAATGAATAGTCTTAAGGATCTGCTAAAGACTTCATATGATAAAAATGACGATTCATATATGGATGATTTTAACAAGATGATCAAACGTATCAAGGAAATGATTTATAAGGAAGAACGGATACTTTTCCCATTATGTGGAAGAAACTTTACCGAAGATGAATGGATGGCTATAGCAAGAGATATACCTGAATTTGGATACTTCGAGTTGGATCAGGTTCCAGTATGGGAAAGAGCATTTCATGCTGAAGAGGCAAAGAGCTCTGTGACAATTAATGGAAATGTATCTGACAGTGATAAAATTGACATCAATCTTCCTGGTGGAGACATGACGCTTACACAGCTAAGAGCAGTTTTAAATACTCTTCCTATGGAGATTACGGTCATTGACGATCAGGATATAAACCGATTCTTTAATGAAGGGGAGAAATTTTTCAAAAGACCTAAAATGGCAGTAGGAAGAAAGGTGTATTCTTGCCATCCCAAGCATGTCGAGCCAATGGTACGTATGCTGATTCATGATTTTAAGAGCGGTAAAAAGGACAGTATGTCGATCTGGAGCGAAAAGGAGGGGAAGCCCGTTCTGATCAATTACTATGCTCTTCGTGATCCATCGGGAAAATACCTTGGAACAATGGAAGCAGTCCAACTAATGGGACAGATAATTGATTCATATACTCCTGGGAAAAAAGGTCCGATGAAGTAAAAAATAAAAAAATGAAGAAATAGATTGAAAAGAGAAAATAGATTATTAATTCCATTGCCGGCATGAAGTGATATAATTTCTCATTATGAATATTGATAATACAAATTACGGACATAAAATTTGATAATATAAATAGGAGAAAATCATGATAAAAACGGGAATGCTGAATGAAATCAGTAGTCAGAGCAGTGATTTGCAAGAATTTATGACGAGACAGTATAAGAACAGACCGATTAACGTATTTGAGTCTCATGCTGATAAGAACCTTATGTGCATAGACTGGGTAGATGTCAAGACACCTGATATGAAACCGGTTCAGCTAGTTGTATGTCAATCATCTGATGATCTTTTATTTCTATGTGAGAGCAAGAAACTTCTTGAAACAGTTAAAAAGACTTTGAAGGAATTAGAACAGGCAACATTAGTTTGTACAACATGTAATGATGGAATGCTGATTGGATTCTTATCTAAGATGATGAGAAATGACGAAGACAGCATTGAAAAAATAGAAGATAAGCTAGCTGACATTGAGGACACTGTTTTTTCAGAAAAAAAGTATATTGATGATATATCTAAAATGTCCATATATAGGAAAAAGGTTCGGGGACTGAGAAAATATTATGATCAGATGCTACTTGTATCGGATGGTCTATGCGATAATGAAAATAATCTGGTATCTGAGGCTGAATGTATCCATGCCGAGTTATTATATGATAGGATCAAGGGCTTGGTAGGTAATGTACGAGATCTAAGAGAGTATACTTCTCAGATAGGCGAGGCCTATCAGTCAAGGATCGGAATAGAACAGAATAATATTATGAAAACATTTACGATAATCTCTGGAATATTCCTTCCACTATCTCTTCTGGTAGGTTGGTATGGCATGAATTTTAAAAACATGAAAGAGCTGAACTGGAATTATGGGTATCTGGCTGTTACGATCATGAGTGTGTGCATTGTGCTTATATGTCTGATGTTTTTCAAAAAGAAGAAGTGGATGTGATCTGGTTTTGAAACGGATGTATTCATAAATATGTATAGGTGATGATCGCTTACTGGTCCTTGATGGGATTGGTAAGCGATTTTTTGTTAAGTAAAAGTAAATTCATTGTAAAAAAAATATATTTAAAATTAACTTAAATTTATTTACAGTTTTTAGTGATTTTATAATATAATGTCTTTAATACTTTTAAGATTATGTAATTACCACAGGAGATATGGACAAAATGAACCAAACTATTGTAGATAAGATGTTGCTTGCTATGGAAGCACATGAATTGCAAGCGTATTATCAACCACAATATGATGCCACAACAGGAATGATAGTTGGAGCTGAAGCTCTTGTAAGATGGATAAAAAAGGATGGGACTGTTAAGTATCCGGATTCATTTATCCCACAGCTTGAAAAGAGCGAAGCAATTAATCTTCTGGATTGGTTTATGGTGGAAGAGACATTAAAAACCATAAATGAACTGGGAAAAAGGGCAATTCCTATTGCGATTAATTTTTCCAGATGGCATGTAAGAGAGGCTGACTTTGTAGATAGGCTATACTCTATGCTGAATGCATATGATGTAAGACCGGATCAAATAGAAATTGAACTGACTGAATCTGCAATAGTCGAAGGACAGGGACAGATTCTTGAATGGTCTAAAAAAATATCAGATGCAGGATTTAAAATGGCAATAGATGATTTTGGGAGTGGTCTGTCTTCTATGTCATTTCTTAGAGATACACATGCTACAGTATTAAAGGTAGATAAGACATTGATAGATGATAACTGCCTAACCACAAGAGGTGAGAGAACGCTAGAGGCAGTTTTCTATCTGGCACATCTTCTTCATATGGAAACGGTTGCAGAAGGTGTTGAGACCAATGAACAGCTTAAATTTCTACAGAGCTGCGGATGTAACAGGATACAAGGGTTCTTATTTTCAAAACCATTAACTAAGGAACATTTCATGGCGCTGTGTACAGAGAAAAGTGCGTCCAAGATTAATAAAAAAGATGGTTTAAAGGGACAGGACTATTATAATTCCATAAATATCCTTCTGAAAGCAGTATATCAGAAATTTCCCTTTATAATATTTGGGAACTTGACTATGAATAGTTATTACGTTATGTCAGAACAGACACTTATTAGTTCACGCATTCCCAAGGCCGGGATATTTGATGATTTGACCAAAAGTGGATATAAGATACGAAAAGGCATGGATATGGAACTCTTTCAGGAGAAATTTTCAAGGAAGAACCTAATGGATGCGTATTATCGTGGCGAAAAAAAGGTCAGCATTATAACTAGGATGAAGCTTGACGATGGGATATACAGGAAGGTGGAGACAACGGATTACTTTGTGAAAAATCCGGCCTCTCCTGATATTTTGGTCGTAGGTCTTAATAATATAATTGAAGAATGAGTTTGAAAAAAGACTATATATTAAACAACTATATCAAAAACTTTACAATAAACCGGGAAACAACAGATATGAAATTATATTGAAGTGATTTATGGGGTCAAAGGATTTGAGTCGTTAAATAGATTTTGGGAGAAATTAGGAAATGAAAAATTCATTAGTGCCACAAAAAACATTAATCATAACTGAAATAGCAATTATGGCTGCAGTTATATGTATTCTTGGACCTTTATCTATACCTATAGGTTTGATCCCGGTTTCGCTGACTCCGTTTACAGTTTTTTTGTCTGTTTATATTTTGGGTCAGAAATCAGGAACGATTTCTTGCTTTATCTATCTGCTGATTGGTTTGATCGGTGTACCGGTTTTTTCAGGATTTGAGGGAGGCCCAGGTAAGTTATTTGGACCTACAGGAGGATTCTTGATTGCATTTTTGGCAATGGCGTGGATAGCAGGAGCTTTTTACGATAAGACCAATAAAATCTGGCTTCAGATTTTAGGAAGCATTTTAGCATTATTAGTTTGCTATTTGTTAGGAACAGCATGGTTGGCATGGCAGGCAAATATTCAGATATTAAAAGCAATTCAGGTTGCGGTTATTCCATTTGTGATATTTGATATTGCTAAAGTATTTGTTGCTGTGTTCTTGGGAAAGGCTGTAAAATACGCCCTTAACAAGGCCAATCTTTTAAAGACAACTTAAAATAAAGTTGACAAACCTTTCCTATAAAATTATAGTAATATTGGTTGCTGAGGCAACACCGACAGTTCGCTAGTACCATCCTGTCGTTAATAAAAACCAGGGCTGAATTAATCAATTTATTTGATTTTTTTAGTGGCTCTGCGTTTTCTCGCAGAGCTATTTTTTTTTGGATATTGTGTCAATTACGTTAGCGCATGCTTGCATGAAGTGACCTTATCTTGTGAATGTAATTATACAAAGGAAGGGAAAAAATGAATTTAATGTTAGGAATTTTAGAGATCATAGTATGCTTCTTTGGCATAGTTATATTGGATAAGCTGTTTGGAAAGTGGGGTCTGTTTGCATGGATCTCACTTGCAGTTGTGTTTGCCAATATTCAGGTAGCAAAACAAGTTGATATACTTGGATTTGCTACAAGTCTTGGAAACGTTGTGTTCGCATCCACATATCTTACAACGGATATCCTAAATGAAAAATATGGTGAAAAATCAAGTAGAAATGCAGTTAAAATATCTGCGGCAGCTCTTGTGGCATATATTATATTTGCCCAGATAACGCAGAGTTATATACCTAATAAAACCGATGTGGTTGATAGTGGTATGAAACAGATATTTTCTATGGCATTTAGAATAACAATAGCATCAGGAGCTATGTTTTTACTCTCAAATTGGTGTGACGTGATTATTTATCAGAAGATTAAAAAAATAACAGGCGGAAAATACATGTGGTTTAGAAATAATGTCTCTACTATCATATGTAACTGTGGAGAGAATTTTGCTTTTACTCTTCTGGCATTTCTTGGAACTTTTTCATTTTCATATTGTATGCAGATAGCGCTATCAGCTTCATTATTGGAAATAATAATTGCGCTTTGCGACACACCATTTTTGTACATAGCCAAACACCTCACTGGAAGAAGCGGTATATTATTGGAAAAAGAAGATGATATGGATGCACCTATTTTAACTGATGGCAACGGTACAGCATCAGGGATCAGCGAAACCGGTAAAAATAATAAGAATTTATATGAGGACAAAAAGGGTGAGGTGATCGGATGATATATGACATTATCAGGTATCAGGTCGACGATAAAAGTTCGCTTCCGAGGGAAAATGTGCTTTTGGTCTCTCTTGGATGTTCATGGGGCAAATGCTCATTCTGTGATTATCAAGATGATAAGTCCGAATCAGTATTACTCTGTGACAAGAAAAACAGGGAAGTACTTAGTCAGGTAAGAGGAAGCGATATTGGAATAACCACGCTTGAGGTCACATGTTCAGCATCATATACAGAACTAACATTTACAACACTTAATTATATAAGAGATATTTGCATTAAAAAGGGATTTTCAACAGTTATACTAGAGGGACATTATCTATATAGAGAGACTAATCATTATTTTACAGATTTTTTCAGAGAAAAGAATATTAATGTAATGTTCCGCTGCGGCGTAGAGACTTTTGATGAGTATCTTAGAGAGAATATTCTTCATAAGGGATTGTCTGAAGCGATGCCTAGGGATATTTCCAAGTATTTTCAGTGGATAAATCTTATGTTTGGAATGGAAGGCCAGACATTTGAACAGCTAAAAGAAGATATTTCTATAGGAATAAATAATTTTGAGAGAGTGAATCTTAGTATATATACACCTGTTAAAAATGGTCCTAAAAGAGACATAGATGCAATTGAAAAATTTTATGGAAGCGATTTTTATAAGAATATTGTAAACAATCCTAAAATAGATATTTATGATGAATGGGATGATGAGAATATACATAAAGTAGGTCATGATATATAACTTAAGTCATATAAATAGTTAAAGATATTTATTTTGTGATTTGTAAAATAATAGGATATCTTCTATATAAAATATAAGATAAAAAGGGTACTTGAAATTTATTTATTCTATTTCTTAGGATATAGTATAAATGGGTTTTAAGTACTTTTATAAATTAGTGAGAATGTAGTTGAAATCAGTTATAATTAGAGACGAGATTATGGAGGTGAACTTATGAATCCAATGGATATGATGAAAATAGCAGGAAGAATGCAGAAGTTTAATGAAGATCATCCCAAGATGAAGGCATTTATTGCTGCAGTTAAGGGAGATTTTAGAGAAGAAACAGTAATAGAAATATCGGTAACAAATCCGGAAGGACAGAACAGATCAGCTAATATCAAGTTGAATGCTGATGACGTAGAGACGCTTAATATGTATATGAATATAGGACATTAGTCTATGATTAAAAAAGCATAGACTTTAGTTCTTGACAATCTAAAATAAAAACAATCGGAATATTTTATTGAAGTGTGTATAATTGACATATGAAGTTATCTTCATCAATAAAATTAATGATTTTATTGAAATGAAAGCAGGTATATAGAATGAATATTCCAAAGTTTGATCAGGAGCTTAATAATATGATCGCTACAGTGATAAGAGAAATGGCATCTGATCCTATTAATTCAGAAGACTGGGAAAAGGTTAGGTCGGGGCTGATAGATGCATTAAACGCTGTAAAAGAAATTGAAATCAATAAAAAAAAGTAAGCCAATAAAGACAATGACATTAATCAATGCCTGAATTAATTACAGAAAGATTTTATAGATGAAAGAATATACGATTGATGAAGTTAGTGCAAAAATGGCACTTTTAGATTATGCTCCGGTTTTTTTCTTTGCCGGATGTGTTTTTGCTGTGTATTTAAAACTTAATAGTACGATTTTTCTTGTCGGGGGCGTGCTATGTACAATAGCAGGTCTTAGCAAGGCTAGCTGGAAATTGGTACTTGCACTAAAAAACAAAAATCTTTTTTTTATGAATCGTATTTTTAAAGTATTTATGAGCATAGGGTTTATACTTATATGTATTTCAATCTTTTTAAGCTGGAATCTTATTGAGGGAGAAGATCTTGCAAGAGCGGTAACTGGATTTCCACAGGTTATATTTTTTACAATAACAGTAATTGGAATGATTCTTATGTGTGTATGCGCAGTTAAGCAGGATCATTCAAAGAAAAATTCAAATTGGATGGAAGAAATAATTAATACTTTTTCTCAGGGAAGCCTGTTAATTGGCGTTTTGATCTCATGTGGATATTTTTTTTGATAAAATTATAAATTTTTTATAAACTTTTTCTTCACTTTTATTGTAAAAACCAGTAAAATGTTATCTATCAGTTGGGACGCAGGCTGATTTTACTTTTGATTCAAAAAGAGGGGATTCTGAATCGAATCAAAAGGGATTTTGTTCTTTGAAAATTAATTTTGGAAAATTTTATGCGTTCAATTTTTCGAAGGGAGATTATTAGTTATGGAAAAGAAAAAAAGGTCTTTGAACACCTACGAGATTCTTTTAATCGTACTGGTTGCCGTAGCCATTATTTCTATGTTTGTAAGTGGTAAGACATATACAAATGCAGATGGTAAGACAGCAAAAGTTGTAGCAGCTATTTCAGCTGATACAGGTATTGGAACTATCATGATGGCTCCTATCAAGGGATTCCTTGATGCAGGTCAGGTTATCGGATTCGTATTCTGTATCGGAGCATTCCTTGCACTTGTTAATGCTACAGGAGCTCTTGAGACAGGTATCAACAATCTTGTTAAGAAGATGCATGGAAAAGAAACACTTCTGATCCCTGTACTTATGTTCATCTTCTCAGTTGGTGGTACTACATACGGAATGTGTGAAGAGTCTGTTGGATTCTACATCATTCTTGCAGCTACAATGCTTGCAGCTGGTATGGATCCTATGGTTGGTGCCGCAACAGTTTGTCTCGGTGCTGGAATCGGATGTCTTGGTTCAACCATTAACCCGTTTGCAACTGGCGCAGCTATCGATGCTTCAAACGCAGCTTTCAAACTTCAGGGAATTGATGCTCATGTAAACACTGGTACTGTTTATCTTATGGGTCTTATTCTTTGGCTTGGATGCTATGTAATTTCTACATGGTTTGTAGTTCGTTATGCTAAGAAAGTTATCGCTGGCAAGGGTTCTATACTTACACAGGCACAGCTTGCTGAATGTCAGGAAGCTTATGGTAACAAGTCTGATGAAGTTGTTCCTCTTACAGGAAGACAGAAGGCAGTTCTTTGGATCTTTGGACTTTCATTTGTAGTAATGATCATGGGATTCGTTCCCTGGGCTTCAATCCATTGCGAAGGATTCTACAACGCACTTGGTTGGACAAAGTATCTTACAGGCGCACAGCTTGGTGATTGGTACTTCAATGAAGGTGGTACATGGTTCGTACTTATGGGAATCATCATTGGTATCATTGGAATAGATGATAAGTCTAAATTCCCTGAGATCATCGTTAGTGGTATGTCTGATATGATCGGTGTTAACCTTGTAATCGCACTTGCTCGTGCAACAACAGTTCTTCTTGCTTCAACAGGAATGGGCAGCTGGTTTGTAGAGGCATCTGTTAAGGGTCTTACACAGTCTCATATGAATGCTGGAGTATTTGGATTCTTGGATTACATTCTTCATGTAGGTCTTTCATTCCTTGTACCTTCATCATCAGGTCTTGCTGGACTTTCATGTCCTATCGTTTCACCGATAGTACATAAGATGGGATGGTCTGTAGAGACATCAATCATGATCAACGTAGCTGCAAATGGTTTTGTAAACCTGTTTACACCTACTGCTGGAGCAATGATGGGTGGCCTTGCACTTGCTCGTGTTCCTTATGCTACATGGCTTAAATTCGTCAAGGGACTTCTTGCTATAATTTTTGTATTTGTAGCAGCTGTACTTGTTATTGGAATGCTTGTATTCTAAAACAGACGAATAGTTTGATTCTTTGCTTAGGCTAAAAAATCGTTAAAAACGCTCGGATTATCCGAGCGTTTTTTTATGCATTTATTAGTAAAAAGTGAACAAAATCTCAAGAATTAATGTCATTAATTTGTCATTATAGCACAATAAATGACACGATTTCAATGTGCTATGGCATTGTTTTATATATTCATTGTATTAGAATAAAAACAGTATCATGCTAATGATATATAAAAGGGAGGTTAAATAATGAAAGTAAGAAAACTATCGGCATTGCTGGTTGCAGCTACGATGGTGGTTAGTCCTGTGCTTCCTGCACATGCAGCAGAAGAGACCAAGACGGTCACTGTCCTTCAGACCAGTGATATCCATGGCATGGTCAATCCATATGACTATGCATCAGGTAAGGCAAACAAGACAAGCCTTGCACACGCAGCTACGATTATTAAAAACGAGAGACAGACAGATCCTAATCTGCTCTTGATTGATTCAGGAGATTCAACGCAGGCAAACTATATTCAGAATTTTAAGGATGATGTTCCGGAACCTGTAATGGATGCATTTAATTATCTTGATTACAATGTATGGACCCTTGGAAATCATGAGTTTAACTTTGGATTTAAATATGTAACCAAAGAAATATCTGAATTTAATGGACAGACTCTTGCAGGTAATATTTATAAGGCTGACGGATCTCGTTTTTCAGATGCTTATCATATCTATGATGTAGATGGAGTAAGGGTGGCAATATTCGGTATCGATGCTCCGCATATTCCTATTTGGGAAAAATCTGATCCTACACATTACGACAATATGACATTTACACAGCCTATTGATGAAACAGGCAAGATTCTTGATGAACTTAGCGGCAAAGCTGACGTTATCGTTGGATCTATTCATGTAGGACTTGAGGGGGAATATGGTTCTGCAGGTGTAAAAGAAATTGCAGATAAATATGGTAGTAGGATTAATGGACTTGTAATTGGACATGCACATGCTAAGGTTGACACGGTTATAAATGGTGTGCCTATTCTTGAACCAGAGTCAAATTGTAAAGAAGTTTCAAAACTTAAATTTACAGTTACTGGTACGGCAGGCAATTATAAAGTTGAAAGCGATAAGACTACACATGAACTGATTGATTGCTCAAAAGTAGCACCTGATCCTGATTTCTTGGCAAAGTTTAAATCTCTTGATGATAAGAGCAAGGCATTGGCTGAGACAGTAGTAGGTAAGGTAGGAAAGACATTTATTGATAATGTTGATGTCCTTCCTGGAATTCCTTATGCTATTCTTAATGACAATCCGGTTCTTGACTTAGTTAATAAAGTTCAGATGCAGAACGTTGTTACAGCAGATGGAAAGCATGCAGATATTTCGCTTGCAGCTCTTTTTAATTCAACATCAAATCTTGCACAGGGCGATTTCCGAGACAGAGATAGTGTAAACGTTTATCAGTATGACAATACACTGTTTGGTATCAAAGTTACTGGGAAACAGCTTAAAGCAATTATGGAGAATCAGTGCGGTAAGTTCTTTAACCAGTATAAGCCGGGAGATGTAACAATCAGCTTTAACCCCAATATTCGTATGTATAACTATGACGAATTCGCAGGAGTTAATTATGATATTGATATTTCACAGCCTGTAGGTTCTAGAATTAAAAATGTAACATACAAGGGAGCTCCCCTTGCAGATGATACAACTATGATTCTTGCAATTAACAATTATCGTTATGGAGGATTAGTTACAGCTGGTCTTTTGAATGAAAAAGACGTTGTATATGAGGGCGGAGCAATCCGCGATATGGTTACAAATTATGTTAAAGGATTAAATAGCGCAGCACTTATGCCTGAATGCGACAATAACTGGAAGATTATCGGAGCAGATCTTAATGATCCTCAGAAAGATATGATCTATGATATGGTTCGTGCAGGTAAAATTATGGTTCCTGCATCTACAGATGGACGTACACCTAATGTGGCTTCCATTAATGCCATTCAGCTCAGGGCAGAGGGCAAACTCCCTGCACTTACATCTGATGCAGATATTCAGCAGGAAGCTCAGATTGCGGTTAATTATATGGCAAATGCAGATATTAAAGCTCTTGTGGCATCAAAGACAGTACCTTCAACCAAGTCCGATATGATGAAGAAAGGTATAGCACTTGATAAGATTGCTGAGGCAGAAAACGGAACGATCGATCCCAAGACAATAACAACTCCTAAGGAAAGCAAAGTAAAAATCCAGAGCATAGGTGCAGTTAAGGATTCTGCAGCTCTTACAGCATTAAAGAATTCTCTTATTTCTTTGATAACTAAGGCAACAGGAGATAAGGCAACTGTTCAGAAGATATCTCTATTTGATCTCATTGCTACAGGAACAGGCAGGGTTAGTGTCAATGTTGGAAAAGACTATGCAGGTCTCTATGCTGTTGTAGGACATTTTCATAACAATGCTTGGACTACACAGCAGTGTAAGGTTGATGAAAATGGTAATATTGAACCAGCATTTGCTTCATTTTCACCTGTATTCGTAGCTGTTACTACATCACAGACAGAACTTAAGTCTGTAGCAAACACAGAGGAGGCAGTATCACCTAAGACAGATGTGGCAGGAAACGAAACACCTGCATTACCTCTTATGGCAGCATTCCTTGTAATTGCTGGTGCGGCCTATGTAGTTTCCTCAAAGAAAAAGAAAGCATAATATTACAATTATTTAGTATATATATATCATTTAGCATAAAAAGGGACCGCATCAATTTAATCGATGCGGTCCCTTTGATGTTATATACTAAATGATAAATTTAAATTATTCAGCAGCATGCTCAAATGCAGCAAGCTCAGGATTCTGGATCTTTTCCGTGGTATAGTTCTCATAAGAAGGTCTATTGTGAGTCTCATTAGCCCATACTTCATCGGCAACAGGGGCCCATTCCTTAGCATAATCGATATTCTTATCACAAAGTTCAGAAGCTTCCTCCGGTGATTCGATATTAGTTTGATGAGCTTTGGTCTTTGCAACCATTTCCTTTAGAAGTTCTGGATTCTCAAGCATAGGGCATGGCTTGAGATGATTTCTGTTGAATGGCTGTCCTTCATGGTATGCCATGAACAGAGGGCTCTGAAGCATCTCAAGGATGGAATTATCATGAATATTAGTATTTGAATAATGTATAAATACACAAGGTTCAGCATCACCATTAGCATTGATATGGAAGTAATTACGTCCTCCAGCGATACATCCTCCAACAAACTCACCATCATTCTGGAAGTCCATAGGGAAGAAGGGGATATCACACTTATCAGAACGGATATATCTGATCTTGTCTATCATAGCTTTACGCTGCTCAACAGTAGGCATTAAATCCATAACAGCATTTTTGCCGACAGGCATATAATGGAAATAGAATCCAAAATGTGCACCCTTATCAGCTAGCATTCTTAAGAACTTTTCATCTGTTACGGCATCAATGTTCTGTCTGGTATAGCAGATAGAAGTACCAAAAGGAATTCCATTTTCATGTAAAAGATCCATTGCCTTCATTACAGCATCATAATGTCCATCACCACGACGTGAATCATTGGTATCAGGTGTTCCCTCAATTGAAAGCATAAAAGTGAGGTTTCCAAGTCTCTTGATCTCGTCACAAAGAGCCTGATCAATAAGAGTTGAATTGGAATAAGCAGCAAAATAGCAATCCTGATGCTTTTCCATAAGCTTTAATATGTCAGCTTTTCTAACCATTGGCTCGCCACCGGTCAACATATATAGATATGAACCAAGTGCTTTGCCTTCAGTAACGATTTTATCCATATCCTCGAATGAGAGATTGCTCTTATGACCATATGTACCTGACCAGCAACCTACACAATGCATATTGCAGGCCTGAGTAGGATCAAAAAGAATGAGCCAGGGAATGTTACAATTGTATTTTTCTCTGTTTGTACGGATTGTTTTTGTTCCGTTCAAAAATGCCTCAAATCCGAGATCTAAGAGGATCATCTTGGCTACATGAGGATCAGTGCTTTCCAAGATTCCTGTAATCATATTTAACCATCTGTTATCGCCCTTTTCGATTGCATTTCTAGCTGAATCAAATCGGTCTTTGTTCTCATCGTTTCCAATAAACTTCTGAGCCATATCTACCATTTTGAGATAAGTCTTTGCCTTATCATCAGTGTTGTTGAGATGCTTAAGAAGCCCGTCAAGCATTACACTGATAGTCTGTCTCTCAGCAGCATGTGCTAAATTTGCCATTATTTCCTCCCATAACTTATGTATTACTACAAAAATTCTATTCTTTATTTTGTTATCGTGATATATTATACTTTAAGCGTTACTTAAAAAACAGCGACAGAAACGGTCAAATGTATGCGAATAGGACATGGATATGAGGTACATAAGCTTGTAAATGGAAGAGAGCTTATATTAGGGGGGGTTAAAATCCTT
>JAGOLM010000029.1 GCA_017994075.1 Lachnospiraceae bacterium | reverse complement strand
CGATATTCCAGCTACCTGAGGGAATTACTCTTGAGGTAGCGAGAATAGCAAAGGTCTCTCCATTTTTATTTAAAACAGCAGGGGCAGCAGCCTCATTATAGGAATTGCCACCACCAACAGTTGAAATCCCTGCACTGTGAAGAGTACTTAGAGTATCAGTATAGGCATCCTTGCCGTAGTCGAGTGCATGATTATTGGCAACTCCGGCTACATCCACACCCATTTCGGTGAGAATAGACACATATGAAGGCGGAACACGAAATGTATATTCTTTTCCGGCCATGGCTTCGCCTCTGGTGCTAAAGGAAAACTCATTGTTGATTATTAGAATGTCCGCTGATTTAAGTATATTTTGGAGATCAGAACTCAGAACTCCGTTTAGACCGGAAGAGTCATAATTAGACAATATTGGTTGGTTTAAATTGACGTCACCGGTAAAAATAATAGAAGTTGGTCCTGATACACTGGTTGTTTTGGAATCAGAATCAGAAGAGTCGGAATTGGATTTTGCCTTGTCAGTATCACTATTAGAAGGCTTTAAATCCTTGGACTTGATAATTTTATCGGCGTTCTTATGGTCGCCTACGGTTAGAGAACTTATATAAATTGCACTTGCCACTACAGCAATAATAAATAAAATTGCTAAAATGATTTTTGGAAAAGTATGTTTCTTCTTCATGATTCCCCCCCAAATTATTTTTTTGGATTTATATTTCCCGTAAAATAAGTATACAGGAGATTTTGATGTTAGTCGAGGGATTGAGAAATTTGTTTAATAATGATATAATTTTTGTCCAAATATGTGTCTTTCTGATACATGAATAAATTAGTTGTTTGTATTTTGTATAATGTAAATAATTTTTAGAGAGGTCTTGTTATGTCTGAAAAAATATCCAAAAAGATCAATTCATATAAACAGTTATCAAAAGGTGAGGCTTGCTTTATGATCCTGTTTTTTGCCATTTCGAATATTGCAGCAATCTGCGTAAGCAGTTTTGTACTTAATATTCCTGTGGTTCCGGTATGTACTATTGCTATTCTGGAGATTCTTCTGGTCAATCTCTTAGATAGGATTCCTGTTTGGATCCATGCGGTTATAATCATCCTCCAGGCAGCAGCTGGTTTTTATATTGGCAAGTCTGTATTTATGGTTCTCATGGCAGCACTTTATCTGGTAGGACTTATTATTGAGATCATGGCAAAGAGATACGATGATTGAGATCTTTCGTAATTGTTGTAAGAGGTATTAACATTGAGTCAGGTTCAAAATAAGGTCAATTACCAGAAAATTCTAGATAGAGAAATCGATAAAATAACAAAAGAGGGAAGGATCCCTTCGCTTTTGATACATTCATGTTGCGCACCTTGTAGCAGCTATGTATTAGAGTATCTGTCCCAGTATTTTGTTATAACAGATTTTTATTATAATCCAAATATTCAGCCGGAGGCTGAGTATATTAGAAGAACTGAGGAATTAGAAAATCTGATCCAGCAGATGCCGGTCAAAAACAATATTAAATTTTTGGAGGGCAGATATGAACCGGACAAATATCTTGAAGCGATCAAGGGAATGGAAAAAGAACCCGAGGGTGGCATTCGCTGCACGGAGTGCTTTGAATTAAGATTATCAGAGGCAGCAAGAATGTGCGCTGAGCTAGGCTTGGAATATTTTACGACTACTCTTACTATCAGTCCTATGAAGGATCCGGTGATACTAAATGACATAGGTCGTGATGCGGCAGAAAAATACGGAGTCAAATTCCTACCATCAGAATTTAGAAAAAAGGGTGGATATCTGAGATCCATTGAGCTGTCAAAAGAATATGAACTCTATCGACAGGACTATTGTGGATGTGTATTTTCCAAGGCTGAAAGAGAGAGACAGAAGACTCAGGATATAGATTTAAAATAGAGAATCAAAATATAGGAAATAAAAGGAAAAAGGAAAAGAAAAAGAGAAATAAAAGAAAAGGAGACTCAACATGGAAAAGCTACACGTTGCGGTGCTAGGTGCTACAGGAATGGTAGGTCAGAGATTTATTGATCTTCTAAGGAATCACCCCTGGTTTGAGGTCACGGCAGTTGCTGCCAGCCCTAGAAGTGCCGGAAAGACTTATGAAGAGGCAGTTACAGGACGCTGGAAGATGGAAAGTGATATTCCGGACAGTGTCAGGAATCTGGTACTGAAAAATGTCAATGAAGTAGATGAAGTTTCAAAAGACGTAGATTTTGTCTTTAGCGCAGTAGACATGACCAAGGATGAGATCCGTGCCATCGAAGATGCTTATGCCATGACAGAGACACCTGTAGTTTCTAACAACAGTGCTCACCGCTGGACTCCTGATGTTCCTATGGTAGTGCCTGAGATTAATCCACAGCATATTGAAATAATAGAATATCAGAGAAATAGACTCGGAACAAAAAAGGGATTTGTAGCGGTCAAGCCTAATTGCTCCATTCAATCCTATGCTCCGGCACTGGCAGCATGGAGAGAATTTAAACCAAAAACAGTTGTAGTTACTACATATCAGGCGATTTCCGGAGCGGGCAAGACATTTAAGGATTGGCCTGAAATGGAAGGTAACATCATTCCTTTTATTGGTGGCGAAGAAGAAAAAAGTGAGAAGGAACCTCTTAGAATCTTTGGAAGTATAGAGAATGGAGAGATTGTTCCATACACTGAGATGACAATTACATCTCAGTGTATCCGTGTTCCTGTTCTATATGGCCATACAGCAGCAGCTTTTGTTGATTTTGATAAAAATCCTTCCAAGGATGAATTGATAGCTGCATTGAAGAATTATAGTGGTGAACCACAAAAATTAGGACTTCCATCAGCTCCCAAGCAGTTTATCCAGTATATGGAAGAGGATAACAGACCTCAGGTATCAATGGATGTGAATTATGAAAATGGAATGGGAATTTCCATTGGAAGACTGAGAGAAGATACTGTGTTCGACTGGAAGTTCGTAGGATTATCACATAATACGATAAGAGGAGCTGCCGGCGGCGGTGTACTATTGGCAGAATTGCTCATGAAAAAGGGATATATTACTAAAAAATAACTGATATATAAACAAAAACATGTAGCAAAAGATTTGAAGATAATACCAGGTTTCAGGATAGCAAGCATTATGATAGATCGTTTTTGCGGAGTTAGTGACCTCCGGGAAAGAAGCTGCCATGGAAGATTTTATTCGCTTTGAAAAAGTATCCAAGATATATAAAAGCGGCGAAGTCCGGGTCAAGGCCTTGGACGAAATGGATTTTTCCATAAAAAAAGGCTCTATAACTGTCATAGTAGGACAGTCCGGGGCCGGTAAGACCACGCTTCTTAACATTCTCGGTGGCATGGACAGTCTGTCCAAGGGAACGGTTACTGTTGATGGTGTAGATATTTCGAATTATTCGAAGAAAGAACTGACGGAATTCAGGAGAAACGATGTAGGATTTATTTTCCAATTCTATAATCTGATACCGAATCTCACAGCTCTTGAAAATGTGGAAATCGCTACACAGCTTACGAATGATCCTTTTCAACCGGAATTGGTATTGAGCGAAGTAGGTCTGGAAGAGAGGATGCAGAATTTCCCGGCACAGCTATCGGGAGGCGAACAGCAAAGAGTGTCCATTGCAAGAGCTTTAGCAAAAAATCCCAAGCTTTTACTATGTGATGAACCGACGGGCGCGCTGGATTATCAGACAGGAAAACAGATATTGCAATTGCTGGAGGATACCAGCAGAAAAAATAATATGACGGTTATTATCGTCACTCATAATCATGCTCTTACAGAAATGGCAGATCAGGTGATTCAGGTCAAAAACGGCAGAAATGCCGGATCGACGATGAATCCGAACCCTGTTCCTGTTTCAGAATTGGAGTGGTGATATTATGACAAGAGGATTATTGAAAAATACCTTTCGAAGCATAAGGGACAGCTTTGGCAGATATGTATCGATCATTCTTATTGTGCTTCTTGGCGTGGGATTTTACGCAGGTCTGTCGATCACAGAACTTGTAATGACAGATTCAGTTGAGGGGTATTTCTCGAATAAGAACCTATATGACGTAGAGATTATGTCAGGCTATGGATTTTCCGAAGAGGATCTAAGAGTCATCGATTCTGCAAAATATGTTAAAAATGCTAAGGGTTATTACAGTGTAGATGTATTGGCAGGTATTAATAAAGATGATAAAGCATATCATGTTATGTCTTATACAAAGGGCATTAATGAACCGGATATAGTATCTGGGAGAATGCCTAAAAAGGCAGATGAATGCCTGGTGGATTCCAAGGCTTTTACCAAGGGTGACATAGGTAAAAAATTAAAGATACAGGTAGACAGCCCGGATGCTTCTATAAAAAAAGCTCTGAAGAATCACACTCTTACTATTACAGGAGTGGCAAAGAGCTCATTATATATATCCAAGCTAAGAGGATCCACAGAGGTAGGAAATGGGGATATTTCAGGATTTGTAATATGTCCTGAAAAAACTTTTACAGGGAGTAGGTACTATGGGTGTTACATAGACCTTGATACTAAGGGAAAGATATATTCCGACGAGTACAAAAAATCTGTAAGTTCACGAAAAAAATCAGCAATTTCAGAGGCTCGTAGTTCTGCTGATAAATTTTATAAGGATGCTACTGCTATGGCTCCAGCCAATATGGTTCCAGAGCCTAAGATAATATCTCTTGATAGAAGTACCAATGCAGGATACAAGAGTTTTGAAAATGATGTTTCAATAGTAAGTGCCATCGCCAAAGTATTCCCTGCATTTTTCTTTTTGGTTGCAGCACTTGTGTCTGCATCGAACATGTCTCGAATGATGGAGGAAGAGCGACTTCATATGGGAGTGTTACTCTCAATGGGATACAGAAGGTCAGCTATTCTGATGAAATACTTTATATATTCGGGAAGTGCCGGGATACTGGGGTGGTTCCTGGGAATAGAAATAGGGAGACGACTGATCCCATACGCAGTATGGATGGGATATGGAAGTGTATATGAGTTACCTGATAGAGTTATTTTCTCAGGAGATACCAGACTCTTTATATTTTGCCTTGCCATATCGATATTGGTAACAGCAGGAATCACCATTTTCATCGGAGGACGGGAACTTATAAATACTCCGGCTGAACTTATCAGGCAAAGGGCTCCAAAGGTAGGGAAGAAGATCCTGCTGGAAAAAATTGGATTTGTATGGAAAAAATTAGGATTTTTACATAAGGTATCTTTTAGAAATCTATTTAGATACAAGGTGCGTTCTGCCATGATGATAATAGGAATCGCAGGATGTACGGCACTTATGGTGGCAGGATTTGGTATCAGACGTGCATTTCCGCTACTGTCAGAGCTTCAATACAGTGATGATGGTGTATTTAGATATGACGCAGAGGTCAATTTCTCCAAGGAATACACTGCATCCGAAACAGAAGCTTCGAAACTATTTGATAAATTGGAAAAGTCCACCGATAATGAGATCTCAAAAATCGCATTTTTGTCATCACATCTTGGAACAATAGTCAATTCTAAGAGCGATGAGGAAATGATCATGAGAGCTGTTGTCTCAAATGGAATGTATAGTGACACAGATACAGATGATATAAATATACATCAGTTTATAGATTTCGTTTCTGAGGATGAAGAAAAAATAGATCTTCCTAAAAAGGGAGAGATACTTATAGACATGGGATATGCCAGAAAGAACAAAGTCAAAGTCGGAGATTCACTAAAGATTTTTGGCTATGATGCAAATAAAAAAACAAGCTTAAAGGTATCAGGCATATATAAGAACTATCTCGGAAATGGGCTATTTATCAATGAAATGGATGCGATAGATATTTTCGGTACGGACAATATTAATGCTGCATATTTATTGTATCCGGAGCAAAAAAGTGAAGATACGATAACAGCAGACATCATGTCTCTTGAGGATGTGTCCTCTCTTTCAGAGAAAAACAACCTGAGAGATCAGTTTAACTCATCGATGAATGCCATTAACCTGATAATCGTAGTAGTAATTGTTGCGGCCGGTATGTTGGCCTTTGTGGTTATATATAATCTAACCAACATAAATCTAACTGAGAGAAGACGAGAAATCGCAACTATTCAGGTCTTGGGATTTAGAGATCATGAGCTTCTCACTTATGTATTTCGAGAAAATAATATTCTGGCCGGAATGGGAGCGCTTGTGGGAATGATATTAGGTAAATTGTTATATGATTTTATACTGGATAATATAAGCACCACATCAATAGTTATGGTCAAGGATATAAGCACAGATTCATTCATAGCTGCCTTTGCACTTACAATGTTATTCTCATTTATGATGAGAATATTTATGAGGAAAAAAGTATGCAGCATTAATATGGCGGATGCACTTAAATCAGTAGATTAAATAGTAATATTTTAATTATTCGTTTTGAATTTTATAAAAGTAACTAGAGGAAATGCAGGAAAGAGTAACAGAACAAGGAGAAAAAGATGGTAGTTCGTACCGCCGAAATAAAAAAACTTGGACAATTGTACAAGACAGAGGGGAACCAGATCGTGCTCCTATACGGAACCAGAGTCAGTGGTACCAGAGATCTGCTTAGACAGTTTACGAGAGATAAGGAATTTTTTTATACCATCGTGCCTGATGTAAGTGAATCTAAGCAGAATGACAGGATCAAGTCTGATATAGCAGGCCGATTTAATCTTTCTATAGATTTCGCAGAACCATTCGGGGGTATATTTAAAAGAATAAAAGCAAACAGAGAGCCCAAGCTTGTATTTATTGTAGATGATTTTCAAAATGCCATAAAACAGGATTCCAAGCTATGCAGCGACCTTTTTACTGCAAAAGGATCCAAGGGATTCGACTCAGATGTAATGATCATTCTGGTGGTCAACGAACTCAGCCATATTGCGGGTGAAACTGATAAGGGCATGAAGGAGCTGGAAAAAAATGCAGATGAGAGGATCGAGCTTGGACAGATCCCTTTCCTAGATATTGTCCGTGCTTTTCCTGATTATTCGGTTAAAGAGACAGTGAGGACATACGGAATACTCGGCGGTAATTCCGATTATCTGAATCTGTGGAACAAAAAAAAATCCGTGAAGGAAAATGTTATAAATACAATGCTGAATACCAGAGGTCCATTGCATAATGCGGCAAGAGAACTTTTATCATCAGAGCTTCGTGAGCTCTCCGGCTATGAAACCATATTATGTTCCATGGCGAGAGGCAATGAAAAGCTGAATGATATTTATATTGATACCGGCTATTCAAGAGCAAAATTAATTGTATATCTTAAAAATTTAGAGGCACTTGATGCAGTTCAAAAGGTTATATCTTTTGATACCGGCGGATGGGATAATGCCAAAAAGGGAATATACAGGATAAAGAATCATTATCTTGATTTCTACTTCAGATTCATCTATCCTCATATATCACTGCTCTTTTCAATGGAGCCGGAGGAATTTTATAACAGATTTATCAATCCGGAACTGGAAAGATATCTGGAAGGAACATTTGTTGAGGTTTGCCAGGAGTATCTCGATATTTTGAACATGATGGGCAAGATGCCGATCACGATCATTAGAAAGGGAACCTGGGTTGGAAAAAACGGTACAATAGATATAGTTGGCCAGGATTCTGTCAGAAATAATATTATTGCCAAGGCCAATTATGACAAGGCTGTTTTCCCCTATGAAGAGTATCAGAATCTTCTAGCGAATATGGAACTGGCCAAGATCAAGGCCAAGGCTGTATATCTATTTTCTGCTACGAATTTCGATCCAAGGCTGGTGGAACTTTCTAGACAGGATAGTAGTGTGATACTTGTGGATATGAAGGAACTGTAGAAATTATATACAGAATTTAGAAAGTAATTAATGGGTAAAAAACTGTTTATTGCCGAAAAACCCAGCGTCGCCAGAGAATTTGCCAAGGTTTTTCATGAAAAGATGAGTAATCACGATGGGTATATTGAGAGCGAAAACCTGGTTGTGACATGGTGCGTGGGTCATCTGGTAACTATGAGTTATCCTGATGTTTACGACGAAAAATATAAAAAGTGGAGAATGGAGACGCTTCCATTTATTCCGCAGGAATTTAAATATGAGGTCATACCTGACGTAAAAAAACAGTTTGATATCGTATCTGGTCTATTAAACCGTGAGGATGTGGAGAGAATTTACGTATGTACCGACTCTGGACGAGAGGGAGAGTATATATACCGTCTGGTTCATCAGCTGGCAGATGTTCACGGCAAGGACGAGAGACGAGTATGGATAGATTCACAGACTGAGGATGAGATAAAAAGAGGTATAAAAGATGCCAAGCCCGAATCTGAGTATGACAATGTCTCAGCGGCAGCGTATTTAAGAGCCAAGGAAGATTATCTGATGGGCATCAATTTTTCCAGAGTCCTCAGTATCAAGTTTGGTAATACTATGGCTAATTTTCTCCATAAGAAATATTGCGTGATCTCAGTTGGACGTGTAATGACCTGCGTCCTGGGTATGGTAGTTCGCCGTGAAAGAGAGATCCGGGATTTTACCAAGATACCTTTTTACAGAGTTACAGGTTCAATCCTTCTTCCTGACGGAAGTGAGGCCATTATACCAACAGATAATCATGCAGGAGATGGATCAAATGTCGATGTCGATGCTGTAGGTAATGGATCTGGCGATGGAAAAATATCCGGAGCTCTGATAGATACAGAGTGGAAGGCCAAGGAAGGTTCTAAGTATTTCAACTCACCGCTTTTATACAAAGAAAATGGATTTAAAGAAGAGCGAGACGCCAAGGGACTTATATCTTATATAGGTGTAAAACCCGGCCAAATTGTATCAGAAGATCAAGATGCTTCCACCGATACATCTCCTGAAGCTTTAAAAAAAGTGGATGATACTGGAAATACGCCAGAGATTACAGAAGACCATTCTACGAAATCATCAGAAGGAATAGATATAACCGGTCTCACTAGAGAGAACGAGACATTTCTCCAGGGCGAGGTGGATTCCATTACCAAGAAAACAGAGAAGAAGAATCCTCCTCTTTTATATAACCTGGCCGAGATACAGAATGAGTGCTCGAAATTTTTCAAGATAAGTCCTGACCAGACACTTAATGTCATTCAGGAATTGTATGAGAAGAAGCTTGTTACTTATCCTCGTACTGATGCCAGAGTATTGTCCACGGCCGTAGCCAAGGAAATCGACAAAAATATAAGAGGACTTACCAATCTGCCTATGCTTAAATCGGCAGCAGAATATATTCTGAATAAGGAAATGTACAATGGTATAGAGAAGACCAAGTACACAGATGACAAGAAGATAACGGACCATTATGCGATCATTCCCACAGGTCAGGGAATCGGAGCTCTTAAGGGCATGAACCAGAGGAGCATCAATGTCTATGAGCTTATTTGCAGGCGATTTTTGGCGATTTTCCTATCGCCGGCAGAATATGCCAAGACGTCTCTGGTAGTAAGTGTAAACGGTGAATGTTTCTATGCCAATGGAAAGTTCCTGAAGAGTCCTGGATATCTGGGACTGATGGAGTATTCTTTTTCCAAAAAGAATTCAGGTACTGCCAAGGCTGAGAATACATCATCAGAGGAGGACTCCACAGAGAACAACGAGGCATTGGGAACACTGGTATCTAAGCTTAAAAAGGGCGATACAGTTTATTTTAAACATTTGGATATAAAAGAGGGTGAGACATCACCACCAAAGAGATATAATTCCGGTTCTCTTATTCTTGCAATGGAAAATGCAGGTCAGTTGATCGAGGATGAAGAACTTCGAGAACTTATAAAATCTCAGGGAATAGGCACCAGTGCCACCAGGGCAGAGATTCTGAAAAAGCTGGTGAGAAATAAATATCTAAATCTTAACAAGAAGACACAGATACTGACTCCTACCCTTGACGGAGAGATAATATTTGATATAGTAAGCTATTCTATAGCCTCATTGCTCAATGCAGATCTCACCGCCAGTTGGGAAAAGGGACTTGCCATGGTTGAAAATGGAGAGATAACCCCGGATGAATATATGGATAAATTGAAAAAATTTATAAATCAAAAGACTAATAAGGTTAAGGACATGTACTCAGGTTCAAATCTAAATGCTATTTTTAGAAAGAATGCAGAATACTATAACTAACTAGAATGGAAGGAAAAAATGGAAGAATGTAAGATCTGTAATATGTATGACCTCAGCCAGACAATAGCTGCGGAAGTGTTTGAAGGCAAAACATACCCTTGGGAGGTACTTCCTGAGATAGGCGGATTTATTAAACGACTCGGGGCAACTCTTGATCCTGAAAAGTTTGAAAAAAGAGGCGAGGATATATGGGTAGCAAAAAGTGCTACTGTATTTGATTCGGCATACTTACATGGACCACTGATAATAGATGAAAATGCAGAGATCAGACAGTGTGCGTTTATACGAGGCAATGCAATTGTCGGAAAAGATTGCGTAGTAGGTAATTCAACAGAGCTTAAAAACGTTATTCTTTTTAATCATGTTCAGGTACCTCATTATAATTATGTAGGTGATTCTATACTGGGATATTTTTCTCACATGGGAGCAGGATCTATAACATCTAATGTTAAATCTGATAAGACACTTGTAGTGGTAAAGGATAAAACAGAAGAGATTGAAACAGGGCTGAAAAAGTTCGGCGCAATGCTGGGTAATCATGTGGAGGTAGGCTGTAATAGCGTACTTAACCCCGGAACAGTCATCTGCCCGAATACCAATGTATATCCGTTGTCACCTGTCAGAGGAGTTATACCGGCTGATTCTATATATAAGACCGGTGGAGTTATCGTCAGGAAGAATTGATGCCCGAGGCAATAGAATATGAAAATTAATCAACTTTGATAAAATATAAACGAAATCACTCTTTACGTTTATATCATTTTGTGCGAAAATAATAATCGTGTATCGAGGTCTTTTTAGAGAAAGGAGTTCCCATGAATTACACAACAGAAGTACAGAACATGTGCCCTGTAACTAAGGGTGCTAAGCATGAGCCTGCACCTATTCCTGAAGAAGGAAAATGGGTCCATGCGAAGAAAATAGAGGATATTTCAGGTTTTACACACGGTGTTGGCTGGTGTGCCCCTCAGCAGGGTGCTTGCAAGCTCTCACTTAATGTTAAGAATGGTGTTATCGAGGAAGCATTGATCGAGACGATCGGATGCTCAGGAATGACACATTCAGCAGCTATGGCAGCTGAGATCCTTCAGGGAAAAACAATACTTGAGGCTCTTAACACTGACTTGGTTTGCGATGCTATTAATACTGCAATGAGAGAGCTTTTCCTTCAGATCGTTTACGGACGTACTCAGAGTGCTTTCTCTGATGACGGACTTTCTGTTGGTGCAGGACTCGAAGATCTCGGTAAGGGACTTCGCTCTCAGGTTGGTACTATGTACGGAACCAGAGAAAAGGGTGTCAGATATCTCGAGATGACAGAGGGATATGTAACTGACCTTGCTCTTGACGAGAATGATATTGTAATCGGATATAAGTATGTTTCCCTTGGAAAGATGACCGACTTCATTAAGAAGGGTGATGATCCCAATACAGCTTGGGAGAAGGCTAAGGGTCAGTATGGACGTATCGATGATGCAGTCAAGTTCATCGATCCCCGTAAAGAATGATAGAAGGGAGATATACAATGGCTTTATTTGAAAACTATGAAGCTAGAGTTGATCAGATCAACGCTACTTTAAATAAGTACGGTATCAAAGATATTGAAGAAGCAAAGAAAATCACCGTTGATGCCGGCCTTGATGTATATCATCAGGTTGAAGATATTCAGGGTATCTGCTTCGAAAATGCAAAGTGGGCCTATACTATAGGCGCTGCTATTGCGATCAAGAAGGGCTGTAAAAAAGCTTCAGAGGCAGCAGCAGCTATTGGTGAAGGGCTTCAGTCATTCTGTATTCCCGGATCAGTTGCTGATCATCGTAAGGTTGGTCTTGGCCATGGTAATCTTGGCAAGATGCTTCTCGAGGAAGATACAGAGTGTTTCTGTTTCTTGGCTGGACATGAGTCTTTTGCAGCAGCAGAGGGCGCTATCGGTATAGCAGAGAAGGCTAATAAGGTTCGTCAGAAGCCTCTTCGTGTTATCCTTAACGGTCTTGGAAAAGATGCAGCAATGATCATCTCACGTATCAACGGATTCACATTTGTTGAAACACAGTATGATTATAAGGCAGCTAAGCTTAATATCGTAAGTGAGACTCCTTATTCTAAGGGACTTCGTGCATCTGTTAAGTGTTACGGCGCTGATGATGTTCAGGAAGGTGTTGCTATCATGTGGCATGAGAATGTTGGTGTTTCCATTACAGGAAATTCAACTAACCCTACCAGATTCCAGCATCCCGTTGCAGGAACATACAAGAAGGAAAGAATTGAAGCTGGTAAGCCTTATTTCTCAGTTGCTTCAGGCGGCGGCACAGGACGTACTCTTCATCCCGATAATATGGGAGCAGGTCCTGCTTCTTATGGTATGACAGATACTCTTGGTCGTATGCATTCAGATGCTCAGTTTGCTGGGTCTTCATCAGTTCCTGCTCATGTTGAGATGATGGGACTTATCGGAATGGGCAACAACCCTATGGTTGGAGCAACAGTTGCAGTAGCTGTTTCAGTAGAGGAAGCTGCTAGGGCTGGAAAGTTCTAAGATAAGGCAATATGTCTTTTAGATTGTTTAGAACTTGATATAATGATATTTATGAGAACCACGATTGAATAGATCGTGGTTCTTTTTTTATTAAATAAAATTTTACTGTTGGAATATATTCAGAGATGTTATAATTTGATTAAATAAATAATGTTTTTAGTGTTCTCACGATCATGATTTTGGGCATATTTTTTAGAAAAAAGTTAAACAGTTTCAAAGATTGAATCCGGAGATATAAGAATCATTAGAATGATTTTATCCGGGGATGGGAGAATCAAATATGAGAATTATCACTATTAATCGAGAATTTGGAAGTGGTGGAAGAGAGATTGGTAAGCGTCTTGCAGATGAATTAGGATTTGCATATTATGACAAAGAAGTTATTACAGCCATTGCGAAAAAAAGTAATCTAGATACAGATTATATCGAGAAAGCACTTGAAAGTGATTCATGGCAGAATTATCCAATGATTTTTAGCCATACATTTAATTACATTCCGGTTATGGAGATTCCGGGACCTACTATCATCACATGGCAGACCGAGGCCATTCGTGAGATTGCCAAACGTGGAGATTGCGTAATCGTAGGAAGAGCAGCTGATGCGATCCTCTCAGAAGAGAATCCATTTAGAATCTTTGTCTATGCTGACAACCAGTCAAAAATTGAACGTTGCCGTAAGAGAGCACCGGAGGATGAGCATCTGACAGACCGGGAAATAGAAAAGAAAATCAGAAAGATCGACAAGTCCCGTGCCACCAATCATGACCTTGTTTCATTATATGCATGGGGAAATCGTGAGGGGTTTGACCTTATGGTCAACACATCAGGTATAAATCTAAAAACTCTGATCAAACCTTTGTCAGAGTATGCACTGGCTTGGCTTTCCAAAGATAAATAGAATGATTTTAAAGTATTTCCAATAGAATATTTTATGAGAGAGAAAAGTCTATGGCAGTCCATTATGAGTCTGTTATAGGCTTTTACTCAAGCTAGAAAACCAAGTAAAAATTATGAAAAAAATTGATCATAATAGTACATACAAACTCAAATTAATATGTTATTATAATCGAGTTGCGTACATATATTAATCCATAGGGGAAAATAATAAGAAAAAGTTGATATACTGCGTTTTATGCAGAAAAAAGATTTAAAAAAACAATAGTTTCGAGCCTTAATCGGTCTTTGAACAAGTTCAATCCGAACAGAAGCAAGGCTAGAACATATCTTCAACATAATCCCAAATTATTCCCTAAATAAATATATGGAATCCAACCTATACTATAGGAACTGTATGGAGGAATAATGAGTTGGGAAGAGAACTAATCAGAATTGAGCATATCTCAAAAAGTTACGGTGATCAGATGATTCTCGATGATATGGAACTTAGTATCCATGAGAATTCATTTGTAACTATCTTAGGTCCATCCGGATGCGGTAAGACCACAACACTTCGAATCATAGGGGGATTCGAAAGTCCCGATAAAGGAAATATAATATTTGATGGCAAGGATATAACAAATCTTGCACCGAACAAGAGACAGCTAAACACGGTCTTTCAAAAGTATGCCCTTTTTACGCATATGGACATTGCAGAAAATATCGCATTTGGCCTAAAGATCAAAAATAAAAGTGATCAATATATAAAAGATAAGATAAAGTATGCCCTTAAACTTGTTAATCTGGAGGGTTTTGAACATCGTATGCCGGATTCTCTTTCAGGAGGTCAGCAGCAGAGAATCGCCATTGCAAGAGCTATTGTGAATGAGCCAAAGGTTTTGCTGTTAGATGAGCCGCTTGGGGCACTGGATCTGAAACTTCGACAGGACATGCAATACGAGCTTATCAGATTGAAAAAAGAGTTGGGAATTACATTTGTCTATGTAACCCATGATCAGGAAGAAGCACTTACAATGTCGGATCACATCGTGGTAATGAACCAGGGTTATATCCAGCAGGAAGGTGCTCCTGAAAAAATATATAACGAGCCGGAAAACGCATTTGTAGCCGATTTTATAGGAGATAGCAATATTATTTCGGCAACAATGGTTCATGATGAACTTGTAAACATTCTTGGTACACATTTTGCCTGCGTAGATAAGGGATTTGGCAATAACAAACCGGTGGATGTTGTTATCCGACCGGAGGATGTGGAGCTCGTACCTAAGGGAACGGGAACACTGACAGGAATCGTTAGGGATGTGATATTTAAGGGCGTTCATTATGAAATGGATGTGGATGCAGGAGGATTTGAATGGCTTGTTCATTCCACGAGAATGAAGGAAGAAGGATCTGAAGTAGATATTATGGTGGATCCATTTAATATCCAGGTCATGAACAAACCGGCATCAGAAGATGAGGAAGCGATAGAAGCAGAAATGTAAGAATGGTTGTTTTCGGCTATGCCGTAAAATAGTCATTATCTCGGGAGGAATAACACAGATGGTTACAAACAAAAAAACATCCCGGCTTCTGGCTTCTCCGTACCTGGCATGGGCACTGATATTTATACTGGTGCCACTTGCAATGATCGTATGGTACGGCTTGACAGATAATACCGGAAAACTGACATTGTCAAAGGTTGCTGCGATTTCGAGACCGGAAAACATGAAGGCGCTTCTTCTCGCACTCCTTCTCGCACTTATAAGCACTGTGATATGTTTTTTATTAGCATATCCACTTGGAATGATACTGGCTGCAAACAAACTATCAAGCCAAGGGATAATAATGACACTCTTTATCCTTCCTATGTGGATGAACTTTTTGCTTAGAACATTAGCATGGATGACACTTTTGGAAAATAAAGGAGTTTTTAATGGAATACTATCATTCCTAGGCCTGCCCAATATTCATGTTATCAATACACCTGGAGCCATAGTAATAGGTATGGTCTATAATTTCCTGCCTTTTATGATATTGCCCATATACAATTCATTGGCAAGAATTGATGACAGCGTTATCAATGCTGCAAGAGATCTGGGAGCAAACTCGGTTCAGACCTTTTTCAAGGTTACCCTTCCTATTTCGAGACCGGGTATAATAAGTGGGATAACTATGGTTTTCATCCCGGCACTTACAACATTTGCTATTAGTACCATGCTTGGAGGATCGAAGATCCTTCTGATAGGTAATGTTATCGAGCAGGAATTCACATTGTCATATGACTGGAACATGGGATCAGGACTTTCGATGGTGCTTATGATATTTATCATAATCAACATGGTGATACAGGCAATCTCTGATAGAGAAGAGGGCGCCTCATGAAAAAAAGAATAGAGAAGATCTACATGGGAATCATACTGGTATTTATGTACCTGCCTATAGTGACCATGATAGTTCTGTCTTTTAATAACTCAAAGTCCAGAGCCAGGTGGGGCGGTTTCACCTTGAAATGGTACGCTAATCTAGCCTCGGACTCGGAAGTGATAAATGCTGTAGCCAATACATTTATAATAGCGCTTATATCTACAATTGTGGCTACGATCATCGGAACAGTGACATGCATAGCGCTTATGCGTCTCCATAAAAAGAGCAGAATGGTAATCATGGGGATAACAAATATTCCTATGATCAATGCAGATATCGTAACAGGTATCTCCCTTATGCTTTTATTTAGAGTAATGCATTTTAATACGGGATTTTTGACGGTACTTATTGCACATATCACGTTTAATATACCATATGTAATGCTAAGCGTCATGCCGCGAATGAAGACTATCAACCCTAATGTCTATGAAGCAGCGGTGGATCTTGGAGCACAGCCATTTCTCGCTTTTCGTAAAACAGTAATGCCGGATCTCATGCCCGCGGTTTTATCAGGTGCAATGATGGCTTTTACAATGTCATTGGATGATTTTATAATTACATATTTTACCAAGGGTTCGGGATTTGATACTCTTTCAACCAAGATATATAACGAGGTTAAAAGAGGAATTCAGCCGGAGATATATGCACTTTCTGCCATCATTTTTGTGGTAGTTATTCTGATAATACTGGGATCTAGGACTATGAGATCCATTGCCAATGCTGCGGCAGCAAAGAGAATCACAAATTATGGTAAAAAGGTAAGGCTTAACAAAAACGTATATATTCCAGTTCTGGCAGCGGTGGCACTTATGGTACTTTTGGGAATGAAGTTCGGCGGTGTATTCCAGTACAAGAAGAACCAGGTCTACGTGTATAATTGGGGCGAATATATCGATCCTTCGGTTGTAAAAGAATTTGAAAAAGAAACTGGAATCGAAGTGGTTTATGATGAGTTCGAGTCCAATGAGATAATGTATTCCAAGGTTGCATCAGATAATGCTGCCTATGATGTTATATGTCCTTCTGATTATATGATCGCCAAGATGAAGAAGGAAGATATGCTTCAGCCTCTTGAATGGGATAAGATGCCCAATGCCAAGAATAATATGGATCCTAAATATATGAAGGCAGCTCAGAATTTTGACCCGGGCAATAAATATGCCTGCCCGAATTTCTGCGGAACAGTTGGCATCCTATATAATAAGACTATGGTCAAGGAGCCGGTGGATTCATGGAAGATTCTATGGGATAAGAAATATAAGGGACAGATATTGATGCAGGATTCGGTTCGAGATGCATTTATGGTAGCGTTGGCCAAAGATGGTGATTCAATTAATTCTACAGATCCCAAGGAATTAAAAAAGGCTGCAGATCAGCTGATTGACCAGAAACCATTGGTCCAGGCGTATGTAGTGGATCAGGTTCGTGATAAGATGATAGGCGGTGAGGCTGCTCTCGGTGTCATATATTCTGGAGAGGTGCTATATACCCAGAGAGAAAATCCTAATCTGGAATACGTGATTCCCAAGGAAGGCTCCAATGTATGGATAGATGGATGGTGCATAACCAAGAACGCCCGTCACAAAGCGAATGCAGAGAAGTGGATCAATTTTCTGGCAAGGAAAGATATTGCAGTTAAAAATTTTGAATATGTCACATATACAACGCCCAATCTAAAGGCCCAGCAGCTTATTAAGGATCCGAAGATCAAAAACTCTGATGTTGCGTTTCCGGATGATGCTACCTTGTCTCGTTGCCAGACTTATTCATACCTCGGTCAGAAGGCCGATGTTATGTACAATGATTATTGGAAAAAAGTTAAGTCCGGAGACTGATGAAAATGGAATGCTCTGGAAAAATAAAGCGAAGTACAGTAAAATAGAAATGTTGAAAAAGAAAATAAAGGGAGGAACAACATGACAAAGTTTGTAGCAGATAAAGAATTTTGGGATATTTTCCCAAATGCAGCAATTGGAATACTGTCCCTTAATAATGTTCAGGAATCTAAAGAACTTTCTGACTCCGAGGCAGCGGAGGTAGAAGGATTTCTAAAGGAAGCAATTAAAGAATCCAAGAAGTTTCTCTTAAGTGACACTATTTCGGAAAACCCTGTTGTAGCGGAATGGAGAGATGCTTATCAGAAATTCCCGACCAAAAAGGGTGCCAGATGTTCAATGGAGAATCTATTGAAGCGAGTTCTTCACGATAATCCGGTTGGATCGATCGCTCCGTCAGTTGATATTACAAACGGAATATCTATGAAGCATGCTTTCCCGATTGGAGTTGAGGATAAGGATAAGCTGGATGGCGGTATGAATCTGGGAGTTATGAAGGGCGGAGAGGATTTCTTACCGATCGGATCAGATAAACAGGATCCACCACTTCCCGGAGAACTGGCTTATTACGATAATACCGGAGTTGTATGTCGTTGTTGGAACTGGCGTGACGGCGTCAGGACAGAAGTTACAGATGACACCAAAAATGAGGTCATTCTAATGGAGTGCGTTGAACCTGATCGTGTAGGCGAATTACAGACTGCATTGGATGAACTTTCAGAGCTTATGGTCAAGTATCTAGGAGCTGAGGTTTCAGCTTGCGCTATCCTTACCAAGGATAAAACAGAGATAGAACTGTAATGTGATCGTCCATAGACAATATTAGATAGTATGATAATTGAAAGATAGCCCTATGGATCCGTTGGAATCTGTAGGGCTCTTTTTTAATAAACTTGTCATTAATGTGGATATGTTGTATAAAGGTGTAGGGGAAAATGGATAGAAAAGGGAGCGAAACTATATTCCGGATTCATGGTTATAAATCCAACAGACCCCATATATAGAGGATACGGCAACTAATATCTTGAAGGAATAAAAGAGAAATATAACATGTCAGATAAAGAAAACAAATTATTAAAATACGGGCTGATAGCAGCAGCTGGAACAGGACTATATTTTTTACGAAGGAAGAGAAAAGCTGTTCAATATTCACGTATCGACGAGATCCCGGTAGGAAGAGCTGATTCCAGCAAGATCACCAAGGGATGCATAGTAGTTGAGGGTGGTTCGCTTCGTGGAATGTATGCAGGTGGAGTCCTGGATGCATATATGAAAAATGGCATCAATTTTGATACGGTAATAGGAACTTCTGCTGGGGCATTGTTTGGATATATGTATGTAGCAGGCCAGATCGGACGAGGAGCCAGATTTAACCTTCGAAACAGATTTAATTCTGAATACGTTGGATTAAGAGCTATGCTAGAAAACGGTTCTCCATTTGGATTCAAGTATGCGTTTGATAATAACAATACACCAGATGAACCACTGGATACAGAGGCATTTGAGGAATCACCTCAGAAACTTATTGCAGTAGCAACTGATTGCGAAACCGGAAAACCTGCGTATCTGGAAAAGGGCACAGGAGTTGATATGCTTTCGGCAGTTCGGGCTTCTGCCACACTTCCATTGGTTTCAACAATGGCTGTGGTTGAAGGAAAAAAATATCTGGATGGTGGATGCACAGAGGCGATTCCTGTAGAATGGGCTATTCAGCAAGGATATGAAAAAATAGTTGTTGTGAGAACCAGAGAGAGAACATTTAGAAAAGATACTGATATGAAGGCCACAGAGGCAAGGTTTCTCAGCCAGAGATATGCGGAATACCCAGATCTTTTGCATGATCTTCTCACATCAGACAAGGAATACAACAAGACTTGTGACAGGCTTATCGAACTTGAAAAGGATAAAAGAGTCATGGTTATTGCTCCATCTATTTCACCGAGAATTGATTCCATGGAGGCCAATCTTGAGAAACTCGGAAGGCTGTATTGGTTGGGATACCATGATGGAGAGAGAAGTATCGACAGATTGAAAAAATATTTAGACTCATAATTAAGACGCCCCAAAGGGCGCCTTTTTATGCAGACAGCACATGAATAATGAAGGAGTTTTATATGTACAAGAAGATCAACCCCAAGGCTAAGTGGCTTATGCTGCTTTTTGAAGTGATTGTAGCGATTATTGCAACGATTGTAATTATTGTAGTTTTTAAGATGTTTCTGACGAATCTCAAGTCTCCAATCGTTAGATACCTCTGCATTGCAGCAATAGCATTGACATGGGTCTATGCGCTTATTTCTCCATTTGTCAGAAGTGCATGGTATAGATATGCATTTAACAAGGATGAGATCAGAAAAAGAGAAGGTTTTCTAACGGTAGTTGAGACAATAGTCCCAATAGAAAGATTGCAGAAATTATCTCTAGAAACTGGTCCTTTTGACAGGATGTTTGGACTTACCAGAGTGAAGCTGACAACTGCCGGAGGCGATGTGGATATTCGTTATCTGGAGATTGAAAAGGCAGAGGTTATTGCGGAGAGCCTAAAAAATAAGATTAATAAATATGCCAGAAATGATTCAGCGGAAGCGAAGGATCTCACGGAAAATACAAATTTAAAAAATAATATGATTGAATCCTCGGAGGACGAGAAACATGCCGGAGAATAATAAAAACATACTAGGGACAGAAATGGGTGTCCTGAGGAATCATCCGTCCAAGCTTCTCGAGGAAAGCTGGGCAATAATTGCTTTTTTTGCAGTTACTATTTTTAATAATTTTAGGAATATAAGTGAAAATGGGGAGATGATAAGGGGCAAGGCTCCGATCATTGTATTTGCAGTTATAGGGATCTGTCTGTTGTATTTTATGTTAAAATTTTTCGTCTGGCGTAAAACCACTATCAGTATAAAGGATGGTCTCCTGATATATAAAGTGGATACCATTAA
>JAGOLM010000068.1 GCA_017994075.1 Lachnospiraceae bacterium | reverse complement strand
TTGTGAAGACTGTGGTGAGATGGTTGTATCCAAGGATGAGGTACACACATGTCCTAAATGCGGTTCCAAGCATATGGTTCAGGATCCGGATACATTGGATACGTGGTTCTCATCAGCACTGTGGCCTTTCTCTACACTTGGATGGCCAGAGAACACAGCTGATCTGGACTATTTCTATCCAAATGATGTACTTATAACAGGTTATGACATTATTTTCTTCTGGGTAATCAGAATGGTATTCTCCGGTTACGAGCAGATGGGTAAGGCTCCATTCCATACAGTACTTTTCCATGGATTGATAAGAGATGACCAAGGACGTAAGATGTCAAAGTCTCTTGGAAATGGTATAGATCCGCTTGAGGTTATTGATAAATATGGTGCTGATGCGCTTAGACTCACACTTATTACAGGCAATGCTCCCGGTAATGATATGCGTTTCTATTTAGACAGGGTCGAGGCTAGCAGGAATTTTGCCAATAAGGTATGGAATGCTTCGAGATTTATAATGATGAATCTGGAAGATTATAAGGATGAGAAGCCTCTTGATTCCGAGCTTACAACTACTGACAGATGGATACTTTCCAGGATCAATCGTGTGACAAAGGATGTTACTGAGAATCTGGATAAGTATGAGCTAGGAATCGCTGTATCCAAGGTCCAGGACTTTGTATGGGATGAGTTCTGTGATTGGTATATCGAATTTGTAAAACCTAGAATGTATGACAAGTCAGAGGAGGGTAGAAATTCAAAGAATGCAGCCCTTTGGACTCTTAAGAAGGTTCTGTCACAGGCACTTAAACTGCTTCATCCATATATGCCGTTTATAACAGAGGAGATATATTGCACTCTTCATCCGGAAGAGGAAAGTATAATGATCGCTGATTGGCCTGTATATGATGAATCTATTGATGATCAGGATGCTGAAAAGGGCATGATCAGGGTAATGGATCTGGTTCGTGAAGTTAGAAACGTCAGAACAGAAATGAATGTTCCGCCATCCAAGAAGGCCAAGCTTATAGTAGTAAGTGAAGATGCTTCTGTAAGAGATATCTATTCAGATCTGGCAGGGATTTTTTCTAACCTGGCAGGGGCATCGGAAGTGTTTGTTCAGTCAGATAATGGAAGTGTTCCGGAGAAGGCTGTATCGGCAGTGATCCCTGATGCAACAGCATATATGCCATTGGACGAACTGGTGGATATGGGAAAAGAATTGGAGAGACTCCAAAAAGAGCAGAAACGCTTAGAGGGAGAATTGAAGAGATCTAATGGTATGCTTGGCAATCAGAAGTTCTTGGACAAGGCTCCAGCTGAAAAAATAGAGGAAGAAGAAGCTAAACTCGCAGATTATGAGAATATGCTTTTGGATGTAAAAAAACGTATTGCAGAAATGTAATCAGTAATCTCTGATCAAAATAGTTTAGAAAAGTTTGTTTTTTGCTTGAAAATTTGAAATAAAGTGACAAAAAGGCAAAAAGAACGTATAATTAAAGCCAGTGATATTGTACATTTGATATTATTATAAACAACGAAAAATGAGTGAAGCATTTCGCATTTCGTTTAAACCATGGTGGTTATTATATATCTAGTGGAGAGACATTGACTATGAGTGACAGCGCACCTGAAATTAACAAGGTCCCTGAGAAGGCACCTGCAAAGGTCAGGATAACTGAAGACAGAATGAAAGCATATGTGATGTTGCCGAGATTGTTGCCGGGTACTGCACCTGCTCAATATACGGCGGCTGATATTATTGCGGCTCTTCATGAGAAAAGCGTTGTATTTGGAGTTAAACAAGATGAGATATCTAACCTCATAATCGATCCTATTTTTGGACGTGAGTATCTCGTAGCTGAGGGACAGGAAACAAAAGAAGGTGTCTCAGGAGAGTATGAGCTCCTTTTTAGTAATGATTTCAACAGGAAACCGAAGGAACTTCCGGATGGCTCTGTGGATTACATGAGTATCAAGACGGTTGAGACTATAGCTGAGGGAGATACGATTGCAATCTATCATCCTGCGATTCCCGGAACTGACGGCACATCTGTCATCGGCAGAAAGGTACAGGCTAAAAGGGTAAGAGATCTGCCGCCTCTGGCAGGGAAGGGATTTTCCCGATCAGAGGATGGTCTTTTGTATACTGCGGATATATCAGGTAAGATAGAGAAACAGGGGGAGCGTATCATAATCTCTCCTGTTTACGAAGTAAGGGAGACCGTAGGTGTAGAGGTTGGTGATATCGATTTTGCCGGGGATGTAATTATTCATGGTGGAGTCACAAATGGTGTTACTGTTCAAGCTAAGGGTAGCATTACTATAGAAGGCCTGGTAGAGAACTGCATAATGTCTGCTTTTGGAGATATTTTCCTGTTAAAGGGTGTAAAGGGTGGAGAACGGACAGAGATAAGAGCCGGTGGTAATATAACGGCTGAATATATCGAGTATGCCACGGTCTATGCCGGTGGTGATATTTATGCTGATGTTTTTTTTAAGAGTAATGTTAATTGTAACGGACTTATCAAACTTAATGGTAAGAGATCCAGCGTAATCGGTGGAGCTATGTCGGCGGTAGAGGGAATTACATGCTTTAATGTAGGTAATGAGTTCGGCGTCAAGACAGAGATGTATGCCGGGGTATCTGCTGATAGAGCGCAAGCGCTTGATGTCCAAAAGAAGAAGGTCGAGGTACTGGAAAAGCATCTGAAGTCTATAGCTGAGGGCCTAATGAAGTTTGACGATATAATACAAAAGAGCGGCAATGAAAAGGCCAAGTCGGATCCTAGGAGGATCCAGCTATTAAGAGCCAAGATTCAGGAAGAGGCTACATGTACTGATGAAAAAGTACGGCTTACTGATATGGAAAATACGCTTAGACGAGGCAGCCACGCAACTATTAAGATAAAGCGTAAGATATTTTCAGGGGTGATCCTTGGAATAGGCCAGCAGAAGTTGGCTATTAAAGAGCTTCATGAGAGAGTGAGCTATAGTGAAGGTACAGAAGAAATAAGAATGGATGTACTTTCACAGGAGGAATTAAATGATTGATTTTGAAAAAGAACTGGAAAACTACAAAGAGAAACCTTTGTTATCAGAAACAGAGAAGAACATAAAGAGCAGAGAACTGACAGATCTGGTAGATCTGTTGAAAACGTCGGATTCAAACACAAGTCAGAAAAGAAACAGACGCTGATATCAGCGGAGATATGATAATGATAAATAAATGCTATTACTGTGGACAGGAAATTACTGAAGGATCTAGTGTATGCCCGTCCTGCAACAGAGATCAGACAGAATATAGAAAATTGGTTTATGAATCGGATTTTCATTATAATACAGGATTGGAAAAGGCTCGTGTGCGAGATCTGACAGGTGCTATCCAATCTCTGCGTGAGAGTCTCAGAATAAATAAATACAATACAGAAGCCCGGAATCTGCTCGGGCTTGTTTTTTATGCCAGGGGCAATAATGTAGAGGCTATCAGTGAATGGGTTATCAGTAAGAATCTACAGCCTGAGGACAACAGGGCAGATTTTTATCTCAAAGATGCTCAAAAACCTGGCGAAGTAGACAAGGCCAATCAGGCAGCTGAAAAGTATAATAGAGCTCTGGAACAGTGTAAAACAGGTAATATGGATCTGGCAAAGATTCAGCTAAAGAGAATGACAGGCCAGGGCAGCTGTGATATGGATGCTTTTTGTTTGCTGACCCTTATATATATAAAAGAGAAAAATTTTAATGAGGCCAGAAAGCTGATCAAGCTTGCTCAGGCAATAGATCTGAATGATACTGCGATCTTGAAATATAAAAAAGAGATCAAAGCTTCGGAAAAAGATAAGAAGAATAAAAAGAATAAACCTTCGGATCTGGTTAATTTTAACGATGGTAATGACAATGTTATAATGACCAGAGGTGCATTTAGAGATTTTACCGATGGATCAAGAACTGCAGTTATCAATATTTTGGTTGGAATCATACTAGGAGTGCTGTTCTGTTATTTCTTAATTATTCCTGGAATCAAACAGAAGGCCAGTAGTGATGCTACTAATTCCATAGTCAATGCTAATGAGAGTGCAACAACATCTAAAAACAGTGCTTCCGAACTTCAGAAGAAGGTAGACTCACTTAAGGCTGAGCTGGATAAGTATAATGCCAAGAGCAATACTGTTACTTCTTATGAGCAGTTACTTCAAGCCAATACAGCTGTTGCCGGTGGGGATTTTCCAACAGCCAAGACACTTCTTGGATCTGTAAATCCGGATCTTCTATCGGAAAATGCCAAGGCTATGTATGATAACCTCAACGCTGCTATTAATGCAGATACATTAAACAGCTCTTTCGCAGCAGGCAAAGATGCTTTTAACAAGAGAGATTATCAGGGAGCAGTTACTCAGTTTCAGTCAGTTGTAGCGCTTCAGCAGGATTTTCAGAATGGTGAAGCTATGTATAGGCTGGCAGAGTCTTTTGACAAGCTAGAACAGTATGATGATGCGATAACTTATTATAACAAGGTATCAGAGATCCTTCCGGACTCACCTATTGCAGGCAAGGCAGCTGCAAGATCAGCTACAGCACAAAAGAAAAAGGATGCAGCAGCACAGCAGTAGATACTAAATATAGTGGATGATCAGGTAGATGGTTATATCTGATAAAACGGAAGGTAAGATAATATACAAGAGAAAAAGAGAACGAGGTGGACTTGATATGACAGACATAGATAAAAGTGCCATGGAAGCTGACTCGAGACCCGGATTCCGCGGAAAAAATTTTCTGGTGGATCAGGACAAAGAGAGACAGAAGGAGATGCAGGAAGTTGAAAAACTTCTGATTGCTGATTATAAAAACGGAAGAGATATAGATAAGACGGCTGTTTTTAATCAGCCGGATCCTGAGACTGTTCATGAGATAATCAAGAAGCTCCTAAGGATTATCTTCCCCGGATATTACAGAGACAGAGTATTCAGAGGATACAATATAGATTCTAATCTTACTGTATGGATAGAAGATGTGATATATCATCTTCAGAAGCAGATCGCGATAGTGCTTAATTATCAGAGAGAGGGAGAGGCTCCGGGTACTTTTGTATGCCAGCCTCAGATAGAACTTAAGGCTTCTGATATAACTATGGAATTCTGTAGGAGGATCCCCAAGATAAGAGAGTATATCGATACTGATCTCCAGGCTACACTAGAGGGAGATCCGGCTGCTCTTAATAAAGACGAAATAGTATTATGCTATCCGGGACTATATACAATTGCTGTAAACAGGGTAGCTCATGAGCTATTTCTACTTGGGGTTCCACTTATTCCTAGAATGATGACAGAATATGCCCATGGAAAAACAGGAATAGATATTCATCCGGGAGCATCTATAGGAAAATATTTCTTCATAGATCATGGAACCGGAATTGTAATTGGATCAACAACTGAGATAGGTGAGCATGTAAAAGTATATCAGGGCGTTACGCTGGGAGCTTTATCCACATCAGGCGGTCAGAGTCTGAGAGGCGTCAAGCGTCATCCAACTATTGAGGATTACGTTACTATATACTCAGGAGCATCTATTCTCGGAGGCCAGACGGTTATAGGGACTCATTCAGTAATAGGAAGTAATGCTTTTATTACCGGCTCTATACCGGAGGGAACAAGAGTATCGATTAAGAATCAGGAACTTCAATTTAAGAAGAAGGCTTCAGGAGAGACATCAATTGAAGCAAAGGATATAAAAACCAGCCCGAATGCAGACTGGTTACGTTAATGTCAGGATGAAAAGGGCAATCAGTTTTTTTACTGATTGTCCTTTTCGTTAAATTTGCTTTCTGCATTCTGTAGATCTTCCCTGATATCCATCCATAGATTCTTTCTTATGGGGTCGCTGTACTGCATAATAAGGGAAGCTGCTATGAGTTTCTCAAGATATAAACGGAATTCTTCACTTGTCATTGTATAACCCTCACTTTACTAATAAGAGAAAAACGATATTCGATGGCAGGGTGATAAATAATTGTATTTCTAATTACATTATATATGATTTTTCTATATAATAGCAACAATTGGCAGATACTTAACGATAATTATTTATATTTTTAAAAAAATCATTAAGGAATATCGCATTTGTTCCGAAATAGAAAATGACTAGGTATGTATTAATGTACATATTTATTGTGGATCATAAAGGATATATGATTCTGTTTTGAACTGGGAATGATCCTGGTTCTTATTTCAAGGAGGAAAATCATGAGCTTAACAAACGTATCTAATTTAACCGGCTACACTAGCCAGGTCAGCAACGCATCTCAAAAATCGGAAGTCAAAAAACCAGATAGCAAATATGGAAGGACCATAGGCAATCCCAAACTTTCTGAAAAAGCTCAGAAATATTATGAAGAGCTTAAGAAAAAGTATGGTGATATGGATTTTATCCTGACGAGCAGTGACATGGCAAAGAGTGCTATGGATTCTACAGCATCGTATGCCAGTGATAAGGATACTGTTGTAGTTGTTGACGAAGCTACTATTGAGAAGATGGCAAACAATCAGGACTTTAGGAAGAAATATGAAGGAATATTAGTGAATGCCAAGAGTCAGTTAAGTGATTTAAAGGATAACCTGATCAAAAACACCAAGGATGGAACCGGAACTCTAAAGAATCTCGGGATTCAGATCAATTCTGATGGAACTACATCATTTTTCGCTGTAATGGAAAGAACCAATGAGAAAATAAGTTCAAATAATAAAGAGAAGAAAGAAACAGATAAAACTACAGCTAAAAAAGCAGACAGTAAGTCGAAGACCAATGAAGCTGACAAGAAATCTTATACTGAGACTACAACTGTAAAGGCCAGTACTGTAGAGAGTCTGATGGAAGCTATCAATGAACTGCAGCAGCGTTGGATGACGGACTCTGCCAAGACACCTG
>JAGOLM010000028.1:12511-21437 GCA_017994075.1 Lachnospiraceae bacterium | reverse complement strand
GACTAAGGGCACCTAGAACCGGATCAATGGAAATGGGAACCTATTATCTCACTTCTCTTTTATGCGAGTATTCAAGGGCACTTTTGGAGAGAGCTATTGAGGGTGGTTATAATTTTGTAGACAGCATTGTGACTCCTGATGGATGTACAATGATCAACCGCTGCATTGAAAATATGGAATTACTGAAGACCATGGGAAAGGACAAGGAGAATTTCTTTTATGAATATATGGAGATCCCACTCAAGGCCGATGATAATGGACTGAATCTATATGTACTTCAGTGCAGGAACCATATTCTGAAACCGATGGCAGAGAAGCTTGGTATAGATATATCAGATTCCGCTATCAGAAAATCAGTTGAAGAGCATAATAAGATCTGCCGGCTCATCAATTCTATAGGTGAATATAGAAAAGAGAATGATCCAAGGATCACAGGATATGAGTTTCATATAATTACAATGTCTACTTATGTTGCTCCAAAAGACATGCTAATTGAAAAATTAGAAGAGACATTGGAAGAGCTTAAAACAAGGGAACCGGATAAAAAGAATCCTTATCGTGCCAGAGTAGTATTGGTTGGCTCTGAAATAGATGATGTAGATGTGGTGAAACTGATAGAAGAATCCGGTGCTTATGTATGTGCTGATAGATTCTGCTATGGTTCTTTTCCGGGAAGGGAAGAGATAAGTATCAATGATACCGAGGATGCACTGACACAGGTATGTAGACATTATATATATCACAGTCAATGTGTAAGGTATATGAACCAGGACAAGATACAGGACAGAAGACAGTATGTGAGGAAACTGGCAGTGGATTATAATGCAGACGGAATAATCTATGAACAGTTGAAGTTCTGCGATCCATGGGCATATGAGAGAATGGTTGGGACCAAAGTTCTTCGTGATGAGATGAATTATCCGGTACTTTCGGTTGATCGTCCATATGCAGTAGGGTCATCAGGACAATTAAGAACAAGGGTTCAAGCATTTGTAGAAAGTATAGAAATAAAAAAGATTCAAAAAGGGGCGGCTAAATAATGGGAAAAGAAGTTGGAAGTGAACGCCTCGGTGATCTCTATACCGGAGGCAAGGTAAGAAGGCGAAGAGAATGGCGTGGTCTAAGAGACACCATGTATGACTATGGCTGTTGGCTGAAAATCATAGGGATCTTGGGAAAGTTTATGCTGTCACCTAGGAATATAAGGGGATTTTTCAGATATAGATGGATGTCTAATTATCTGGCTGTTCCTATGATGGTGGACAGACATACGGCAGGACTGAGAGGACCGCAGCTAAGAATCGCACATACTGAATATGACCTTATAGTTAAGGATGTTGCGCAATTACTCGGTAAACTATTTAAAGGGGATAGGAATATAGGCAACAATAAGGCTTTTTCTGACAAGGTAGTTCTAGAAGATGAAAATGAAATGACTGTATTCATGATGGGTTTTCGGAATCTAGAGGGACTATCAAGAGAGACTCCGGCTGTATATGTTCCAGTGCTTCTTAATCAGGATGCAGTGACACATTATATAGATATTTCACAGGAATTTGGACTGGCAGGAGACGTATGCCCTATGCCTGAGGCAGAGGCAGGTGTATCAATGGATGATGATTTCCCTATTCTGGGGAGTTGTGCGGTTCAGTGTAATACTACATGTGATGGATCACTTATGGGTAACGGCGTTATCAGTAAGAGACTGGAGCTTGAGGACGGCATCCCGTGCTTTCAGCTGGCAGCACCTATTCGACATAGGGAAGATGATGTTCAGGAATATGCGGCTCAGGAGATGAGGAACTGCATTAGATTTATAGAAGAAAATACCGGGGAAAAATGGGACTGGGATTATTATTTCGAATGTGCTAAACGTGTCAATGAATCTACAAGACACAGAGCAGAGTGGCTGGATATCTCGAAAACCGATTATCCTCAGGTAATAGGTGCCAATCTGGCATTATATACTGAGACAAATTATATGGCAGTTTGCGGTAAGGGCCAGGCATTTGTAGATGCTGACAGGAAAATCACAAAAATCGCAGAAAAAGCATATAAGGATAAGGTGATGATAGTCCCTGAGTATCGTCATCGTGCGATCATATGGGGAGTTCAGGCCCAGTACTATACGGAATTTTTGCCTTGGCTGCAAAATTGCTGGGGAATATTACCGCTTACAGATATGCTATCTATGGTATCTACTAGAGTGCTCTCTGAGGATGACAGAGAAAAGGCATTTTATGATATGGCCTGGCTAAATGAGAATATGATCATGAGAAACCGTACTCACGGAGGATATAAGGTTTTACTAGATGAACTATGGGAGATATGTGATGAATTCCATGCAGATATGGTGATCCTATGGGAACATATGAGCTGCAAGGCTCTCGATGGAATGCATGGCCAGTTTGAAGAGAAGGCTCGTGAAAAGGGTATTCATCTGGTATGGGCATCTCATGATCTTATGGATCCAAGAGTCATTCCGAGACAGAATATAAGAGATGACGTTAATCGGTATATGCGCTCTGTTATGAGGGAAGAACCACTGGACCCTAGCCTTGAAGTGCTAGATGATGCACATTCATGGTAAGTGGAGTCCAAAAGCATAAAAGGAGAAAATTATGAAATATTATGGTGGCTGCGATTCCGGCAGTACATATACAAAATGTGTAATAATAGATGAAGATGGCAGAATCGTGTCTGATGTTACACTTCGGAGTCGCATCAATTCTATACTTAGTTGCCAGGATGCATTAAATCAGGCAGTGGAACAAGTGGATGGGCTAGATTCCCCTGATGATATATTCTATCTGGTGGGAACCGGTTATGGTAGAAATAAGGTACCATCCGCAGATGAGAATATTTCTGAGATCAGTTGCCATGCTATGGGTGTACATGTAGCAGATCCTACAGTTAAGGCGATCATTGATATTGGAGGACAGGATGTCAAGGGTATAGCAGTAGATACCGACGGAACAGTTCTTAATTTTGCTATGAATGATAAATGTGCAGCAGGAACAGGAAGATTTTTCGAAGCAATGGCCAAAGCATTTGAAATGGATCTCACTGAATTTTCCAGACTATCACTAACGGCCAAAAGTGTGATACCTATTACAGCACAGTGTACTGTATTTGCTGAGTCTGAGGTCATTTCTCTCGTAGGAGAAGGGAAACCTATGGATGAGATAGCAGCCGGTATAGAGCTTTCCGTTGCCAAGAGATGTTTTGTAATGTCGAAAAAGGCTGGGGCAACAGATTCCATTACGCTTACAGGTGGATGCGCCAAGAACCAGGGATTAAAAGAAGCTATAGAGAAAGTATTGAATCTAAAGGTAGTCGATCTTCCTATAGATCCACAGCTTATGGGAGCACTTGGGGCAGCAGAATTTGCACGTCAAAAATCCAAGGCATGAAACATTGTAATATGATAATTAAAATAAAAAAGAGGATATAGGATGGCAACATTTTTAAATGTAATTCTGATAATTGTAATAGTTATAGTATGTCTGTTTGTTCTCTCATTCATAGTTTATTTTTTCAATCTGGACATGAAGCTTACTGCTAAATTAGAACCACTTTTCCTAAAGCATTATGACAAGATAAAGAGAGATAAACATTTATGATTTTAATAAGGAAAAAACATGCTTAATTTATATGACGACATACTGTTTAGCATATTGGAGATGTTTAAAAGATATGATCCAATAGAACTGGACTGTGATATACCACAGGACTGGCCCGATGCCAGCAAAAACAACATGATACTGAGATCTGATATGGCATATGAATTGGGCGGTATCACGAAACCGTTGGCAGCACTTGGCTCCACGATCTTTTCAGAGAGAAGAGACTTGATTCAGAAAAACAAGTCTTATCTGATAGGAAGAGATTTAATGGAAATAAGTGGTGAAAATCCATACGCAAGAGTAACATTTGCATGTGTAGACGGGGAAAGAATGGGAACCGGAGACAAACTGTATGACAACATCAGGCAAATGGAAAATACCAGATACAGAGTCAATCCGAAAGGCTATATGCTTAGAGTGTCTTCTGTTCAAAACAGAGAATGCGTTAGAGTGAGTCGAGAGGCAATAAAGCAGGAAATCAGTTTTTCACATGTGGGCAAGGTATTTAATGATGCATTTCTGAAGCTCCCACAGATAGAAAAAGTTATGACATTTTTTATAACAGATCCGGAATTTGACTATTCAGAGCTGGAAAAGAAACTAAAACTGTCGGAAGGAGTTACAGTGACCATTGATCATGTATTTAAGGATCTTACTATGGATTGCGGCTCCTGTAATCTAAAAGAAATATGCGATGAAGTAGAGGGACTCAGGGAACTTCATTTCTCAAACAGGCATTGAGAAAATTTAGGAATAAACTGGAAAACAGAAGGGAGTAATATTTTGGGTAAAAGTATCGAGGAATGGAAAATCGGGGATCCTATAATCAATAAAAACGACTATTGGCAGGATCCAAACTATGTAGCAGAAGACAAGGAAAAGGAACAGCTGGTTTTAAAACTTGCGACTCTTATAACAGATCGTTATGTAAAAAAATTTACCAATAAAATTAACAATAGAGATCCGGAGTACTGGATGCTTGACATGATCCTTAATAAAGAACAGGTCAAGTTTGTATTGAGCTTTAAAAAGCTAAGGATACCTCATAGCATTCCGGAATTGGCAGAGATAAATAATATGTCAATAGAGGATACTACCAAGATGGTAGAACGTCTTCGCTGGATCGGAATCATAGAACAGACTCGTTCCAAGGATGCTGACAAGCATAAGCAGTATGAGCTTCCTATATTTGTTCCGGGTTCTGCAGAATTCATGATGATGCAGGAACAGATGACAGACGAATACCCTCAACTGGCTACATTTTTTAACCTCATGACACAGCTCCCACTTGGAGGGATCACTCAGATGGTGCCCCCCGGAGGTGCTGGAGTAGGAATGCATGTCATCCCGGTTGAAAAAGCAATTTCGGCAGAGAGCCAGTCAGTACCGGTTGAACATCTGTCCAGATGGATTGATATGTATGATAAATACGGCATTTCAGAGTGCTCATGCCGTAAACAGCAGGCTATGCGTGGCGAGGGCTCCGGTGAGATAAGAGGAGACTATTGCATAGGTATGGGAGATATGGCTGAGTATATGTCTGACCGTGGGATCGGACATTATATCTCCAAGGAAGAGGTCTATGAGATCATAGAGAGAGCTGAACGCCATGGTTATGTACATCAGATCACAAATATCGATGGTGAGGGTAAGATCGTAGCCATCTGTAACTGTGCACCTGGAGTATGTAATGCCCTTCGTACATCACAGCTGTATAACACACCGAACCTATCAGCATCAGCTTATCGTGCCGAGGTTGAAAAAGAAAAGTGCGTAGCCTGTGGTAAATGTGTAGAGGTATGTCCCGTTGGCGCAGCCAAGCTAGGTCAGAAATTATGTAAAAAAGATGGAAGCACTGTAACATATCCCAAGACAGAACTCCCCGATGATAAAAAGTGGGGCGCTGATAAATGGAATTATAACTACCGTGATGATGCCAAGATCAATTGCTACGAAACTGGAACAGCACCTTGTAAGACAGCATGTCCCGTTCATCTTTCAGTTCAGGGTTATATCAAGATGGCAGCAGATGGAAGATATGAAGATGCACTGAAACTGATCAAACAGGATAACCCTTTCCCCATGGTCTGTGGAGCAGTATGTAACCGTCGCTGTGAGGATGCCTGTACAAGAGGAACTGTTGATCAGCCACTTGCCATTGATGAAATCAAAAAATATATTTCATCTTTGGATCTTAAAAAGGATGACAGATATGTACCTCTTTGTGAGAAACATGATGGAGGAATGTGGGGAGAAGAATATAAGGTTGCTGTTATAGGTGGTGGACCTGCAGGATTATCATGTGCGTATTTCCTTCGTGAAAACGGATATCCTGTAACAGTTTTTGAAAAATCATCACGTCCCGGAGGAATGCTTATGAATGGTATCCCTTCATATCGTCTGGAAAAAGAGATCATAGATGCAGAGATCGATGTTATGCGACAGATGGGCATTGATATCAAGTGTAATGTAAATGTAGGTGAGGATGTAACAATTGCTTCACTTAGAGAACAGGGTTACAAAGCATTTTTCGTAGCAGTAGGATGTCAGGGCGGAAGACTAGCCGGAGTTCCGGGAGAAGATGCAGATGGTGTCCAGACAGGAGTTGACTTCCTTAGAAAAGTCAATATTGATCACAGCATTCGTTTAAGTGGAGATACAGTTGTAGTCGGTGGTGGTAACGTAGCAATAGATGTAGCCCGTACCGCAGTTCGTGCCGGTGCATCTCATGTCACAATGCTATGCCTGGAAGGCGAAAACGAAATGCCTGCAGCTGACGATGAAGTTGCCGAGGCAAAAGAAGAAGGCATTGAGGTCAGAAACGGTTGGGGCCCCAAGGAAATAAAGGTTGAAAATGGCAAGGTCGTAGGAATCATATTTAAAAAGTGTACTCAGGTCAAGGATGAGAGCGGGAGATTTGCACCGAAGTATGATGAAAATGAAACAATAGAGATTTCATGTGAGAACGTACTCCAGTCTATCGGACAGTCTATTCAGTGGGGCAATCTATTAGATGGAACTAAGGTAGAGCTTCGTCCTAATGGTGGAATAATTGCAGATCCTCTCACGCTTCAGACAGCAGAATCTGATATTTTTGCCGGAGGCGATGTATATACAGGACCTCGTTTTGCTATTGATGCTATTGCCGGTGGCCGAGAAGCTGCTGTTTCAATAAATAGATATGTCCATCCGGGAAACAGATTGGATCTGGCAAGAGACAGAAGAGAATTTGTGGAACTTGATAAGGATAATATCAAGATCGAGGGATTTGATGATGCCAAGAGGCAGATCCCAGGTAAAAAAGCCGGAGTAGCACAGGATACTTATGAAGATCTGAGAGAGACCTTCACAGAAGAGCAGGTTCGTACAGAGGCAAACAGATGCCTAGGGTGCGGAGCTACAACAGTTGATGAGAATCGCTGCGTAGGATGTGGCTTATGTACTACCAAGTGCGAATTCGATGCCATTCATCTAAAGAGAGCTATGCCTCAGGCCAGCACAATGGTCCGTTGCGAGGACAAGCTAGGTAAGATCGGTCCATATGTTATGAAGAGAGGACTAAAGATCATTAAGAGAAATATTACAGGTAAGTAAAAGCTAGGGAACTTAATTTAGATAATCATCTAGAAAAGCGTCCTTCTCATATATATGAGAAGGACGTTTTATGTTGCCTAAAACTTGCACAATTTGGGAAACCGAATCTTGTAAACATTCCATAATTGAGAAAATCAATAACGAATGCTATGATATAGGAAACCAAAAAAGGAAACAAAGTTTCCTAATATAGTTTCTAAAAAAGTTATGATTATCAAGATAATGTGATAAATCTACTATTTTTTTAATAATAAGTTGTGTTAGATTTATATAAAACCAGACTACCATATTTCGGAAACTCCGAATATCAAATATAGAGAGGAATATTATGAGCGGATTTTTATCAAAAAGAACAGAAATAAACAAAAAGAGGATACTGGACGGAACAGTTGAGGTGTTTCGAAAAAAGGGTTCTGGATTTACCATGAATGATATTTCCGAAGAACTGCATATGAGTAAGAAAACAATATACACTATATTCAGGGATAAAGAGAGCCTTCTATATACGATGGTAGACTACTTTTTTGATACAGTTAAAAAGGATGAAAAGGGAATATGGGAAAATGATCAGATAGGCACAGATGAAAAACTGATTATGCTATTGGCCGCACTTCCCGAGACTTCAAGAGATATTGATTTTACTTCGTTATACGAAGTGAAAGATAAGTATCCAAGAGTCGAGAAGAGAATACAGGAGAGATTGGAGTCGGATTGGGACAAGACTCTTGACCTTGTTAAAAAGGGAATTAGTGAAGGCGTTTTCAGAGAATGTAACCTCACAGTATTTCAGCTGGCATTTGAAGCTTCAATCGAGAGATTCATAAAAGGTGATGAGCTTAAGGAAAACAATGTCAAATACATCGATGCACTTATAGATCTTGCTACAATGATGGTAAGAGGGATCATGAAATAGGGGAGCTTTAAATGAGAAAAAAGATTAACTTGTGTAGTGGCTGGAGATTCAGCGATGTATTTGAAGAGAGATATATAGATTCTGAGATGACAGAAGCTGACGAAGTGACACTTCCTCACAGCGTATGTGAGACACCACTTCACTATTTTGATGAAATTGATTATCAGAAATTATCTACATACCAGAAAAATTTATTTGCACCGGATGAATGGCAGGACAAGAGGATCGTTCTTACTTTTGACGGCGCAGCTCATAGGGCGGAAGTATATTTGAATGGGAGAGTAATAAAAAGTCATGATTGCGGATATACAGCCTTTTCAGTTGAGCTGACGGATAAGCTTAATATAAATGAGGACAATCTGATCACGGTGAAGCTTGATTCAAGAGAGACTCTGGATCAGCCCCCATTTGGTTTTGTCATAGACTACATGACCTATGGTGGTCTATACAGGGATGTATATCTGGAGATTACAGAGAAATCTGCTTTTACAGATGTATTTTTCAAACCGGAAGTGAACAATATATCAGAAACATCGGAGAACGGAAACGGTAAGTTAAGCGTTCAGTTCTCAATTACAGATTCAGCGGATAGAGATTTATTTAATAATGAGTTATCAGTAAGAGTGGGTATGACACCTTATTTTACAGATGCCACTGACAATGTTGAGAAAACAGTCGATCAGAAAATAATCGAGCAGAAATTATCTTATGAAATGCTTCAAAAGGGAGAATTGGATAGGTCCATAATGGACAATAAACTTCCGGACTATCTGGAGGTTTCTGGACAGGTTTC
>JAGOLM010000028.1:0-12411 GCA_017994075.1 Lachnospiraceae bacterium | reverse complement strand
AGAAAACAGTCGATCAGAAAATAATCGAGCAGAAATTATCTTATGAAATGCTTCAAAAGGGAGAATTGGATAGGTCCATAATGGACAATAAACTTCCGGACTATCTGGAGGTTTCTGGACAGGTTTCTGATATCAGACTATGGAGTCCTGAGAAACCTAGTTTATATACTGTTTCAATTGAACTAATAGGAAATGGTGAGATTATTGATACATATACTAGCACAATAGGATTCAGACAGGCTGAATTTAGAGCGGATGGTTTTTATCTAAATGGTCAGAAGTACAAAATCCGTGGAATGAACAGACATCAGAGCTTTCCATATGTGGGATATGCAATGCCTGAAAGTATGCAGCGATATGACGCAGAGATCCTGAAAAATGAAATCGGAGTCAACGCGGTTAGAACCTCTCACTATCCCCAATCTCATTATTTTATCGATGAATGTGATAAAATCGGACTTTTGGTTTTTACAGAGATACCGGGATGGCAGCATATAGGCAGCAAAAAATGGCAGGATCAGGCAGTTTATAACGTATACGATATGGTTACACAGTATAGAAATCATACTTCCATTATTCTATGGGGCGTTCGCATTAATGAGTCAGAGGATAATGATGGATTCTATTCAAGGACCAATAGACTGTGCCATTTGATAGATCCGACCAGACAGACCGGCGGAGTCCGTTGCAGAACTGCTGATAAGAATACCAATATCCAGGAAGATGTATTTACCTATAATGATTTCGTTCACAGTGGGCAGAACCAGGGATGCCTGAAAAAAGAAAAGTCTACTAATGATATGAATAAGGGATATTTGGTATCTGAATATAACGGCCATATGTATCCTACTAAAAAGTACGATTCAGAAGAGCACAGACTCGCTCATACACTTAGACATGCCAATGTTCTAAATGCTGTAGCAGAGGAGTCGGACATTGCCGGTTCGTTTGCATGGTGTATGTTTGACTATAACACGCATAAGGATTTTGGAAGCGGCGACAGAATATGCTATCACGGTGTCTGTGATATGTTTAGAAATCTAAAAAGTGCAGCGTATGTCTATGGAGCAGAGGGACTTATTAAGCCGGTTCTCGAAGTTACATCCACTATGGATATAGGAGAACATCCTGCCTGCAACAGAGGAGACGTGTACATAATTTCTAATGCGGATTCGGTCAGAATGTATAAATCGGATAAGCTTCTGAAGGAGTATTTCCCGAAGGACTCCAAGTACAAGGGATTAAAGCATGGTCCTATACTTATTGATGATTTTATCGGTGATGGACTGGTGGAAGAGGAACATATGTCCATGGAACAGGCTACGATCACCAAGGATCTTCTTAATAAGTATTCTATTAATAAGGGCAAAATGACTGTAGGAATGATATGGGATGCGCTCAGACTGATACTTAGATTCCATATGAGTATGTCAGAAGCGATTCCCCTGTATCAGAAATACATAGGAAATTGGGGCGGAGAATCTATTGAATACCGATTCGATGCTCTTACAAATAATGAAGTCGTAAGATCAAAGATAGAAGCACCGATGCGTAGCGTTCATATGGGTATCAAAACATCTGCAACGATACTTTATGTTGGAGAGACCTATGATGTGGCAGAGATAAGAGTATTTGCCTGTGATGAGAATGAAAATGTTCTTCCATTCTATAATGATCCATTGATCATTCATACAGAAGGACCTATTTCTATTATAGGCCCGGAAGTTATCAGTTTTGATGGTGGTATGACCGGGATATATGTGAGGACTACTGGAGAAGAGGGAGACTGTAGTGTGATACTGCAGAGTCAGAATATGCCACCGATTGTAAAAAAACTAAGAGTAGAAAAAAGGATAGTTTAATGATGGAAGACAGATCAAAGGTTATTTTCGGTAATGTGATGCCTAACAAGGTATACAAAAAAGCAATTAAATCCAAAGATAAGTACATCAAAAAGTTTGGTGATGATTCATCGACAGATTATAAGGCAATAGTCAGAAAGAATCCTGTAATAGGGGACTCACTTGGAGTAAGTGATATTAGACTGGAAAATAGCGAGAGCCCTGAAGAATTTGATACTGAAAAGGGAATTATCGTTAGTAATATCAGAATGGGATTCGGACATTATAGGATATCAATGGCTATGGCGTCCGCAGCTCGTGCTCTTGGATACAAGCCATACTGGCTGGATCTCAATTCTTTCCCTGAGACCACATGCACCAAGGTTATTTCGGCACAGAATGATCTGTATTCACTAGGCTCTAGGCTATCAAAAAATGTTCTTTTTAATAAGCTTGTGTGGGAACCTATGAATTATGAGGGATTCAGAGCTCTTTCCTATAATGCGGCGGATCAAAAGAATGCAGAGCTTATGGCTCCTGTATATAAGAATATTCCCAAATCTATTCCGGTAGTAGGAACTCATGTATGGCCTGCTCAATCAGCTATACATGCAGGAATGAAATATGTAGTTAATGCGATTCCCGATAACTGGCCAATGGCACTTCATCTGTCAGAAGGATCAGTTCACACTATTCAGACCAGAAATGCATATATGGGCTATAAGATATTAAACGGAATGAATAAGGACAAGGTTAATAAGCCTATTCCTAACGATGCTTTGTTATATACCGGTCATTATATCGATCATGAATTGGTTTCCAATATAGAGCTTGACTGTGATAGGAGAATTGCCAGAAAGAAAAATGATAAGCCTATGAGATTCCTACTGACGATCGGTGGAGCAGGAGCTCAAAAGGAAATATTTGCAGCAATAATAAGCTATATGCTGCCACTTGTAAGATCTAAAAAGGCAGTTTTATATGTTAATGTAGGTGATTATAAAAATGTATGGGATGAACTCATAAAAGAGATACCGGATATGAAGGATGTATCTACAGAGCATTTTGACGATTTTAAATTGGCCTCGGATTTTGCAGAAGCTGCACTTGAAGGGGATGTAGATGGAATACACGGATTCTATCACAATAATATTTTTGAGGCTGTTTATATTACAAACCTCCTTATGAGAAGCTGTGATGTTCTGGTAACCAAACCATCAGAATTGGCATTTTACCCTGTTCCCAAGTTGTTTATCAAGAGAGTTGGTAAGCATGAGATGTGGGGAGCTATTCACTCTGCAGAAATAGGAGATGGTACTCTTGAGTGTAGGGATATCCAACATACGCTTCAGATGCTTGATTTATTTTTACAGGATGACAAGATGCTCACAGATATGTGTGATTGTATAAAAATGAATAAAAAAATGGGCATCTATGATGGCGCTTACAATGTTATAAAGATCGCAATGGGAATGAAAAAAAATAATTTTTAGAATATATATCTAAATATCAGAGAGGGACAAATAAAATGAAAAAGGAATTAACAAAAAAAATAATCTGGTTTTTTGCCATTGGCCAGTTGGGATGGAGCCTTTTGTCGGCACTTATCACAAACTGGGTAACTACATTTTATCAGCCGAATAAAGAGATGATCAACGCAGGTCAGACAGTATTCTTTTCTCAGAACAAGGTAATATTTGGGGTACTCACGATTCTTGGCGGTGTATTTGCCTTTGGTCGTCTATGGGATGCCATTACAGATCCTCTTATTGCCAATCTTTCTGACAAAAGCAAAAATCCTAAGGGACGTCGTCTCCCTTTTATGGCAAAAGCAGCAATCCCCTTAGCTATATCTACAGTTCTTGTATACTGGTGTCCCATAGATGGTAGTTCAAAAGTAAATGGCTGGTGGGTATTTGCCATGTTGATTCTTTTTTACCTGTTTATGACTATATATTGTACACCGTATAACTCGCTTATTGCCGAGCTTTCTAGCAATCAGAAAGAACTTACTGATATTTCAACAGCAATTTCATTTACATTTATATTTGGTTCTGCCATCGGATATTCAGCTCCTTTTATATGGGGACCTCTTACCGGAGTTCTTGGAAGCAGAGTAATGGCGATCAGAATTACATTTATGATCCTTGCTGTAATAGGCCTTATATGCCTGCTTGTTCCTGTGCTTACGATCAATGAAAAAGATTATGTAAGAGTAAAAGATGAAGAAATTGACACCAAGTCCAATGTATTTCAGTCTCTTGGCAAGACATTCAAAAACAAGGATTTCATTACATTTGTAACATCAGATGTCTGCTATTGGATAGCGATCACTATGTTCCAGACAGGACTTCCATTCTTTATAACGTCACTTATGAAATTGGATGAGTCATACAATACGATCCTTTTTATGGCAATGACATTAATGTCAGTTCTATGCTACGTACCTGTTAACAGAATAGTTCGTAAGGGCAAGCTCATGAAGAAGCATATGATAATGTTTGCATTTGTTCAGTTTGCTGTTGTATACCTTGTCACATCATTTTCAACAGGAACGGCTGACACGAATAATGGACTTATATTCGGAATCCTTATTGTTGTTCTTGCAGCTGTTCCCATGGCTATTCTCGGGATCATCCCTCAGACTGTCGTTGCAGATGTGGCAAAAGAGGACGAGATCAATACAGGAGAGAACAGAAATGGTATGTTCTTCGCAGCTCGTACTTTTTCCATGAAACTTGGTCAGGCAGTTGCAACGATCCTCTTCACATCACTTGCTACCATTGGAGCTACTTATGACAAGAGGGGCAAATTACTGTCATCAACAGGTCAGGGATACAGAACCGCAGCAGTTGTATGTGCAATAGCCTGTTTCGCAGCAGCAATTGTCCTGAATTTCTATAATGAAAAGAAAGTAATGGCTACACTTAAAAAAGCAGAAGAAGCATAAAAAGTATAAAAAAGATGAAGAACCATAATAAGTATAAATAGAATTTGATTTTAAAATTTAAGCAGACTTACAGAAAATACACTTTATTATAAACGGGAAGGTTATTTAATGGAGAACAAGAGAAATCTGACAGGAAGTGAAAAAGCAGCCTATGGCCTCGGCGCCGTAGGTAAAGATATGGTCTATATGCTTTCTTCAGGATATATATTATTTTATTATCAGGATACGCTTCATATCAATCCTATTGCTATGGGAATCATACTTCTGGCAGCAAGAATATTTGATGCATTTAATGACCCTATTATGGGTGTGATCGTTGCCAAGACCAAGACTCGCTGGGGCAAGTTCAGACCCTGGCTTATGATAGGGACCCTTACCAATTCAGTTATTCTATATCTTATGTTTGCTTGCCCTCCAGACCTGAAAAATGGCGGGTTGATAGCATATGCAGCTGTTTTTTATGTGCTATGGGGCGTGACATATACAATGATGGATATACCATTTTGGTCGATGATTCCAGCTTTTACCCGAGAGGGAAAAGAAAGAGAAGGACTCTCAGCATTTGCCCGTTCTTGTGCCGGAGTAGGATCTGCGCTTGTATCTATTCTCGCTATGAAACTGGTATATGCATTAGGTGGAGCTTTTGGCGGAACAACAGATAAGGAAATTGTCGTTTTAGGCTTTAAATGGTTTGCTCTTGTAGTTGCAGTTTTGTTTGTAATATTTATCGTGATCACATGTATGACGATCAAGGAGAATTCAACTACAGATATGGAGACAGCATCTGTTAAGGATATGTTTAAGGCCCTTGTGAGAAATGATCAGGCGATGACAGTCGTAATAACGATCGTGCTTGTCAATATAGCACTATATATTACATCAAATCTTTTGCTTTATTTCTTTAAATATGATTTTGGAGGCTCAAACTGGTACGATTCCTATACATTATTCAATACGGTGGCAGGAGCAGCTCAGATACTTGCAATGATGATACTTTATCCACTACTTAGAAAATTTATGACTAGCATCAAGATATTTTACTGCTCACTTATCATTTCTATAACCGGATATATAATATTGCTGTTTTTCTCCAGCTACGGACTAATGGCCATTACACTTCTTCTTATTCCAGGTGTGATGATAATGGCAGCTACAGGAATGAATAATGTTTTGGTTACTATTTTCCTTGCTAATACCTGTGACTATGGTGAGTATAAAAATGGTAGTCGAAATGAGTCTGTGATTTTCTCAATGCAGACATTTGTTGTAAAACTCGCATCAGGAATTGCAGCGTTTTTGGCATCTGTAGCACTTAGCTTTTTTAATATGAGCTCAGAAGCTGTTAAAGATACAGATAAAAATGTAGATTTTTCAAAATTGGTTTCAGGTTCTTCAAAAATTGGACTTAGAATGGTAATGACTATACTGCCTATTATCGGACTTATTATCGCTCTCTTTTGGTTTAAAAAAAGATATATTCTTACAGATGAGAAAAACAAAGAGATAACGGAAGATATAAAGAACAGACAGCTTGGTGTAAAATAGTAGGGAATATCGTATAGACTATAAGGAGATAACATGATTTCTATATTCGAAAATAACGTTTTCGCCCTGGATACCAATAAAACCACATATGCATTTCGTGTGATGGAGACAGGTCAGTTGGAACATCTCTATTATGGACCTCATATACATGTGGATGCCGATACAGAGCTCGGGGATTCACATTGTACAGCTCATGGAAACAGCACACTGTATGATAATTCTCATCCAGAATTTTCTCTTGAGGATGTGGATCTGGAATGTTCATCTTATGGTAAGGGCGATATAAGAGAACCCATGATTGAAATAACGGCACCGGATGGCTCTAGGACACTGGATCTCGTATATGATAGTCATGAGCTGTTGGACGATAAGGTTTTTTTCGATACTCTTCCTACATCATATGATGACGAGGGAAACTCGGATCATATGGTGATAACACTTTTGGATAAAAATCATGGATATAGATTAAAGCTATATTACAGTGTATATCCTGACAATGATGTTATAACCAGAAGCGCATGCTTTATCAATTCTTCAGATGACAAAGTGGAATTAAACAGAGCAATGGGTGCTCTTATCGATTTTCCGGAAAGCGGCTACAAGATCACATCTTTTCATGGAGCATGGACCCGGGAAATGGGACGATATGATACTGTTCTTACCGGTGGCAAATATGTGAATTCCAGTTTCACAGGAACTTCATCATCCAGAAGCAACCCTCTTGTCCTGATGGCAAGAGATAATACAGATGAGGATATGGGACTTTGTTTTGGATTCAACACAGTTTATAGTGGCAATCATTATGAAGCTTTTGAGGTCAACTCCTTTGGCAAGACTAGATTTGTAGCCGGCATCAATCCAGCATGTTTTTCATTTACCCTTGAAAAGGGTGAGAAATTTGAGATACCAGAGGTCGTAATGACCTGTTCGGATAAGGGATACAATGGCATTAGCTGTAATTTCCATAGATTTGTGAGAAAACATATCATAAGAGGAAGATATAGAGATGCACTCCGTCCGGTTTTATTAAACAGTTGGGAAGCCAATTATTTCAATATTGATGAGGGAAAACTCACCAGACTTGCCAAAAAGGGTAAGGAAGCCGGAGTGGAACTATTCGTTATGGATGATGGATGGTTCGGCGAGAGAAATGATGATAAAAGGGCTCTTGGCGACTGGACAGAAAATAAAAAGAAGCTTCCGGGGGGATTAAAGGGTATTGCCGATAAGATTCATGGAATCGGAATGGACTTTGGCGTATGGATCGAGCCTGAGATGATCAATGCTGATTCTGATCTATATAGATCCAATCCGAACTGGAGCATGGAGATTCCTGGAATGGACCATTCCGAGGGACGTAACCAGAGGTTATTAGATCTGGCCAATCCGGAAGTCGTAGACTATATGATAGAGGCCATTTCAAAAATATTGAAATCGGCGGATATTAACTATGTTAAGTGGGATATGAATAGAATCGTATCAGATGTGTATAGCAGATATCTACCGACTGAGAGACAAGGAGAGGTCCTTCACAGATATTGTATGGGATTCTATCGTATGGCAAGAGAGCTTACAGAGAGATTCCCGGATATACTTTTTGAGGGATGTGCGGCAGGAGGCAACAGATTCGATCTCGGTGCCCTTTCCTACTTTCCTCAGATATGGGCAAGTGATAATACTGATGCCATCAGCAGGCAGACTATTCAGAATGGTTATAGCTATGGCTATCCACAGAATTCATATACCGCACATATAAGTGATGTACCGAATCATCAGACACTTAGATCCACATCTCTATATACCAGGGCAGCAGTGGCCTCATTTGGTAATTTTGGATTGGAGCTTAATCTTATTGATATGTCAGGCAATGATTTAGAGAATATAAAGTATTGCATTGATACATATAAGAGCCATAGAGAGACATTTCAGATGGGACAGATGTACCGCGGAAGGCATGATGATATTACGGAATGGACAATTGTATCTGTGGATAAAAACCATGCGGTAGGGCTTATTGCAAAAAATAAGATCGAACCGGCAGATCCACATCTCACATATTTTGCCAAGGGCCTTGATCCGGAGAAAAAATATCATTTTGGAAATGATCCACATAAGGTAAGTGTCAAAACATTTGGCAGTCTGGTCAATACGGTAGGTCTTCCGGTACATGTTAAACAGAATTCAGCTCTTCATAATGTGATAGATCATTTCTACCATCTTAATGGTGAGGCAGAGGATACTGATAAATATGGTGATACTCTTATGAACGCAGGCCAGAAACTGAGACAGTCTTATATCGGAACAGGAATCGAAGGAGTAAGAGTCGTAAAGGATTTTGACAGCAGGATGTATTTTATGGACGAAGTCCAGACAGATGATGCTGGTATTATGCTTGAAGCCAAGGCAGATGGAAAATCTATGGGATCCGAGAAGTGACATGTGACCTTTTCCAATAGCCATGTTTTATCTAAAATTATGGCATGATATGTGTTTTGTCAAAAATTATGAAGTAATATGTAATAAATGATATAAAAAAAGGAGGAAGCATGAACGCAATTGAAAAGTATGAGCTATGGTGTAATAAGCTCGGTGATAACCAGGAACTCTCTGATGAGCTCAAGTCATTAAAGGGGAACAAAGAGGAAATCAAAGAAAGATTTGCTCAGGATATTGCTTTTGGTACTGCCGGTCTTCGCGGTAAGGTAGGAGCAGGATCATTCTGCATGAATTCTCTTGTGGTAGGTCGTGCTACTCAGGGTCTGGCTGATTTTATCAAGGAAAATGGCGAGGAATTCTGTAAGAGAGGCGTTATTATATGTCATGATTGCAGACATTTTTCCAAGGAGTTCAGTGAGTATGCAGCTTCGATCCTTGCAGCAAACGGAATCAAGGCATATACATTCCCTTCACTTAGACCTACACCGGAATTGGCATTTCTCGTTAGACATATGCATACAGCTTCCGGTATCAATATAACAGCATCACATAATCCCAAGGAATACAACGGATACAAGGTTTATTGGGAGGATGGATGTCAGATAAGCGGTTCAGTTTCTGATAAGATCGCAGAGCATATAGACAGTATTGATATGTTCGAAGGTGCCAAGTCAGTTTCTTATGAAGACGGCATTAAGAGCGGTATGATCACAGTTCTTGGTGAAAAAGAAGATAAGGAATACATGGATACGATTCTTAAGCTTGCGGTTAACAAAGCTGAGGATTTAGATCTATCTATTCCGTTTGTATACACACCACTTAATGGAGCAGGTTCTATTCCATTTAGAGAGATGCTAAAGAGAAGAGGATTTGAAAACTGGCATATAGTAGAAGAACAGAGTCAGCCCGATCCTGATTTTACGACAGTAGGCTATCCTAATCCGGAAGATCCCAAGGCCTTCAAGCTCTCTGAAAAGCTTGGAAAAGAGGTAGGAGCGGAGCTTCTCATGGCTACAGATCCTGATAGTGATCGTTTTGCTATTGAGCTCTTGAATTCTAATGGTAATTATGTACCTCTTAATGGTAACCAGACAGGATATCTCCTTCTAAACTACATTCTTGAAGGTAAGAAAACAGCAGGTACTCTTCCGAAAAATGGTGCGATCGTAAGATCAATAGTTACCAGCCCACTTTCCAACAGAATAGCAGAGGCCTATGGATGTAAGCTCTATGAGTCTCTTACAGGATTCAAAAATATATGCGGACGTATCCCATTCCTAGAGAAAAATAATCTTCAGTATCTCTTCGGTTATGAAGAGTCTGTCGGATATGCAGCTTGTCCTGATATCCGTGACAAGGATGGAATCAGTGCCGGAATGCTGGTTGCTGAAGCAGCAGCATATTTTAGAAAACAGGGCAAGACACTTTTTGATGTACTTAATGATATTTATAATACCTATGGTTGCTTTGCTGAGGACGAACCGAACATTATTCTGGAGGGTCTCGAAGGCAAGAAGCAGATAGCAGACGCTATGGTTCGGGTGAGAAATAATCCATTTACGGAAGTAGCCGGTATCAAGGTTGAAAATATTATTGACTATGATAATGGTTATGAAGACATTCCGGCATCTAATGTTCTTAGATTTGATATGGAAAACGGATGCAGATTCTTTATCCGTCCTTCAGGCACAGAACCTAAGCTTAAGTTCTATTTCTATTCAGTAGCAGAGACTACTGATAAGGCCAAGGAACTTAATGCAGCATTTAAAGAAGATGTTCTAAAGAAGCTTGGATTTTAATTTTTTATTTCAATTGAATATTTATACAAAAATGCCTGGGAATGTTATTATCCCAGGCATTTTTTGCACAAAATATAAGCGAAATTCAAACGAATATTTATCGAAATAAAGATAAATATATTAAACAAATACAATTGTATATTTATAAGTGCAAAGTGAATTATGGTCAACTAAAACATGAAAACGCATAGTTTTACCTTGGGGCCCAATTTGTTCATAATGTATAAGTGCGATGTCTATAGAATTATTTTTTTGTGCATTAGATCGTTAATCTATTGGCAACCCACATATAATTGTTTCAAAAAGGGAGGAGTTACAGAAAATGAGCCAAACAGAAAAGAAGAAGAAGAAACTGAGGTTCCCATCTTCATATACGGTACTTTTTATCGTTATGATCTTTGCGGCTATCCTTACATTTGCAATCCCTGCGGGAAAGTTCTCCAAGCTTTCTTATAACAGTGATTCACAGAAATTCGATGTAGAAGATTCAAAGGGCAATGTTGAGTCCTACGCTGCTACACAGAAGACTCTTGAAAAGTTTGGAGTAAACGCTAAGCTTTCAAAATTTACAGAGGGGTCTATTAAAAAGCCTATGGCTATCAGAGGTACTTACAAGGATGTTCCTCAGAATGGTCAGGGAATAAAGGAATTCTTAAGCGCACCTATAAGCGGTGTGTATGACAGCATTGACGTTATCCTATTTGTATTCATGATAGGTGGTATGATCGGAATCATGAATCACCTTGGAATATTTAATGCCGGAATTTCAGAATTGGCACGAATATCTAAGGGACATGAGCAGATAATAATCGCTGTTGTGCTTTTCTTGATCTCAATGGGTGGTACAACATTTGGAATGGCTGAGGAGACAATTGCTTTTTACCCTATCATGATTCCTATTTTCCTGAAATCAGGATATGATGCCATGACAGGTATTGCAGCTATATGGTGCGGATCTTCTATCGGCTGTATGTTCTCAACAGTCAATCCGTTCTCTGTAGTTATCGCATCCAATGCAGCAGGTATCAATTTTAAGGACAGCCTCGGCTCACATACTATTGGACTTATAATTGGTATCGTGATCACACTTATCTATATTTTACGCTATGCATCTAAGGTTAAAAAAGATCCTTCAAAATCAATTATATTTGACAGCAAGGCTCATATAGATGAAAAGTTCGGTATGAACAGTACAGAACAGCATGAAGATAGAAAAATGACTGTAAGAGAGAGAATAATACTTCTCTTATTCTTCGCTACATTTGTGATCATGGTTTACGGCGTAGCATCCCATCTCGGATGGTGGTTCGACCAGATGTCAGTTCTGTTCCTTGTTATGGCAGTTATAATCGGTGCCGTAGGCGGAATGAATGAGGCTGAGATCTCTGAGGAATTCGTAAAGGGTGCAGCTGATCTGGTTGGTGTAGCACTTGTCGTTGGTCTCGCAAGAGCCGTTAATATTCTTTTGGAAAATGGTTTTGTGTCAGATACACTTCTACATGTAATGTCAGGTTGGGTATCAGGAATGAATCCTGTATTATTCCTTGTTGTAATGGAACTTATTTTCATTATTCTTGGATTCTTCATTAACTCTTCATCAGGACTGGCTATGCTTTCTATCCCTATCATGGCTCCCCTTGCTGATGCAGTAGGACTTCCAAGAGATCTTGTAATATCTGCTTATCTGTATGGTCTCGGACTGATCGGACTTATTACACCTACAGGACTTATCCTTGCATCACTTCAGATGGTTGATGTTACATATGATAAGTGGCTGAAATGGTGCTGGCCTCTTATGATCCTCTGGACTATCCTCGGCATTGTAATGCTGATATTCCAG
>JAGOLM010000027.1 GCA_017994075.1 Lachnospiraceae bacterium | reverse complement strand
CCGTGTGTTTTCTCCTGAGTACTGATACGATCCTTGTCTTCTGATCTGGACTAAGCTTTGCAAATACGTTGACTTTCTCTACATTATCGGCAAGTTCTTCATCTGACATTTCAGCAATTTCAGAGCCCAACAGCATTCTGTCAGCATTGATACCAACTTCCTTGCAAACGTGTCTGGATGTAGCATCGTTATCTCCGGTAAGTATCTTTACATTAACACCATATTCATGAAGCCTGTTAATTGCTTGTGGAGCTGTAGATTTTGGCGGATCAAAGAATGCCAGATATCCTAACAGCACCATATCCTTTTCCATCAATAAGTTTTCTTCATTCTCATCAACGGCAGTTTTGTGTGCAATACCTATTACGCGAAATCCCTTGGCATTATATTCATTGACCTTCTTCATGACGATATTTTTCATATCTTCTGTAAGAGGCGCTATCTGGCCTTCATATTCTGCATAGGCGCATACCCCGATCATTTCCTCCACAGCTCCCTTGGTAATGAGCTGTCTCTTACCCGACTGATCCTGAACCACAACGCTCATACGACGTCTGTTAAAATCAAATGGTATCTCATCAACAATCTTATATTTATCACATAACGGTTTTAATTCGTCTTCGTCAGCATGGCGTATTATAGCTATATCCATCAGGTTTTTTAGTCCCGTTTGAAAATAGCTGTTTAGGAATGCATGCTTTAATACACGTATATCCTCATCACCTGAAATATTGCAGTGAAACTCCAATGCTATATGATCTTCCGTTAATGTTCCTGTTTTATCAGTGCAGAGAACATCCATTGCGCCTAGATTCTGGATCGCACCGAGATTTTTTATAATAACTTTTTTGGCTGACATTACAACAGCACTTTTTGCCAGGTTCGCTGACACTATCATCGGAAGCATCTCCGGAGTCAGTCCTACAGCCACAGACAATGCAAAAAGAAGGGCATTCAGCCATCTATTATCTCCTGTTTTAAATACACCATTTATAATAAATACTGTAGGAGCCATTACAAGAATGAACTTGATAAGCATCCAGGATACTTTATTGATACCTTTATCAAAGCTGGTGTTTTCCTTCTTCTCACTTAGCCTGCCGGCAATACCTCCAAAAATAGTGTCCTTGCCTGTACATATTACTATAGCCTGAGCCGATCCGCTTACGACATTGGTTCCCATAAACGAAATATTACAGCAGTCTAGCGGAGCTGTAACGGACGTATCGTCCAATTCTACGAACTTTTCCACCGGGAGACTCTCTCCGGTCAGGCTGGCCTGATTAATAAACAGATTTTTCACCTGGATAATCCTGACATCCGCCGGGATCATATCTCCCGATGACAGTAACACTCTATCGCCTACCGTCAGATCATCAAATGAGCATTCCTCTTCTTTGCCGTTTCTTATTACAGTAGCAGTGTTCTTGACCATGTCAGAAAGTTTCTCTGCTGCTTTTTCCGATTTGTACTCCTGTATAAATGTCATGATCCCACTGATCATAACCATAGATACCACCATAACTACAGTGATGTAATTCTTTTCTCCCACAGGTGGCATAATTATATCTGTAAGAAGGGATATTCCCGCCAATACAAATAAGACTATGGTAAAAGGGGTCACAAATGAAAGGAATAACTTTTTAAAAACGTTATCCTTTTTCTTCTTGGCTATAGCATTAGAACCGTATTTAATCCTTGATTCTTCCGCTTCTTCTGTACTTAACCCAATGTCTCTTAGATCATACTCCTTGAACAGTTCGTCTCTTTTCAGCTTTGCTGCCTCTATAATTCTAGATGAAGCTTTCATGTTTTCAGTATTTTTCATTGCCAATCTCCTTGCGCATATAAAAATAATGTGCAAAGTTTGTCTGATAAATGGATAAATATAAACCCTATGAATCAACACAATCTCTTATATCGCACGTTCCAATAATGCATCTTCTTATAAAGACCCACATATGTTTTTGGATAAAAAAAACACCCATAGGGCATACAACTGTCCCACAGATGTGAAAATACACTCCGTTGCCGTTTGTTAAACAGCCCGGCTCATGCCTCCATCCCGGCAGGGCCTGCTCAGTTTGTACTGTTAATCTCGCACACCGATATATCGGAATGTAATACAGTGCAAAGAAGATACAGTCAGTATGAATATTACCTTCAAAATTGTCAACACAAACATTTTCGGGTAGTATTCCATCGCCTAATACGTTGACGATTACTCATCTATAAGTTATGCTTAGGTCGGATTACAATATATAAATATATTATTAAGCGGGAGGTTTTTATATGAAAAACGTTGTTGTTGCAGGTGGCGGAGTACTGGGCAGTCAGATAGCTTTTCAGTCAGCTTACTGTGGATTCGATGTAACTATATGGCTCAGAAGCGAGGGAAGTATCACTCGTACTCAGCCCAAATTGGATCATTTAAAAGATACTTATATAGAAGTCATCGAAAAAATGGATACTCCGGAGGGCAAGACCCCTGAGAATTGGGCTATGGGCATAGCAGACTATGACACTTTTGATAAAGAAGCATGCCTCGCCAAGGTTGAAAAGGCTTATTCAGGTATCAAGCTTGAACTGGATATGGCCAAGGCTGTTTCTGACGCAGATCTGGTAATTGAATCTATGGCAGAAAAAGAAGATGAAAAAATCGCCTTCTACCAGAAGCTCTCACCTCTTCTTCCAGAAAAAACCATTCTGGTAACTAATTCTTCAACTATGCTTCCATCAAAATTTGCAAAGTACACAGGTCGCCCTGAGAAGTACTTATCTCTTCATTTTGCCAATTCTATATGGCAGAAAAACACCGCCGAGATAATGGTTCAGGATAAAACTGATACCGCATATTTCGATCAGATCCTGGAATTTGCCAAGGAGCTCCGTATGATACCCCTTCCTGTTCGTAAGGAAAAATCAGGATATCTGCTTAATTCCATGCTTATTCCCCTTTTATTCTCAGGAATGGATCTGTATGTAAACGGAGTTTCTGATCCGGAAAGCATAGATATAGCTTGGGTTCATGGCACAGGCTCACCCAAGGGTCCCTTCCAGATACTTGACACTGTAGGTCTGACAACTGCATATAACATTGTCCAGATGTATGTCAAGATTCCTTCTTTTCTGGCTCCCTATAATTTCAAGGGCATGTCCAAGATGCTGAAAGAATACATCGACCAGGGCAAGCTCGGAATGTCCTCCGGTGAAGGTTTTTATAAATATAATTAACATAAATATATTTAATTTAAATCAAGTATGATCAATACTAATCAAATAAAATAATTTCTATCAATAAAAAGATACTGCATGGATCGTTTAAATCTATGCAGTATCTTTTTGAATTTTTATAACTAGTAACAATCAGTATTTCAATCCATATTTCAATCCATATTTCAATCCATACTCTAAATTGATATCATATACGACTTCATATAATAATAGTAATGATCATTAATTCTCCCTAGAATTAATATGAGCTCTATGCCATTCACGTTTTCTATCATATAACATTTTATCTGCTTCTCCAATAGCTACATCCACATTCGATTCCGGATGGCGACATACGAAATAGCCGCAGCTGGCTGAAATAAAATATCCCTCTTCCATGCCTTCTGGAACCCTTTTTGCATCTTGAAGCATGATTTCCAGATCCTTGATGACATCCTCAGGATCGATATCCACACCATCGATTACGAAGCAGAATTCATCGCCTGCATACCGAGCAATAAATGCATTATATTTTAATGACATTTTTCTAAGTACCCCAGCAAAACTTCGAAGCGCATTATCTCCCTCGACATGCCCATACATATCATTGACCTGTTTAAATCTATTGATATCCATGATATAAAATATAACAGGCCTTTCCTCTGATGCATTTTTGAGACGTTCATCTAGGAACTTCAGCAATCGTCTCCTATTATTCAGTCCCGTCAGCGAATCATCGTATATCTGCATGCCCTGTACAGTCAGAAATAGCATATTGATAACCATAAACTCATTTAGCACAAATATAGGAGTACCTGGAAGAATCACCTGAACAGCTCCAGGCACAAGTATCAAAAGATACAAAATATACCTCATGTACTTCTTTCTTTGATATTTGGAATGTGATTGAATTGCTTTTCCTGTTGCCGCAAGTGTAGGAATAAGAATATAAAAAGAGTCAACTATCCAGGGAATCCATTCTAATGGTCCATGTTTGCATTGTCCTGTTTTATCAATGTAGATAACACATCCTGTAATGATAGAAGACACCTCAAGCACAATCAATGCAACAATTGGAACCTTCATAATTATATTGAAGCTCTTCTTATTCGCCATTTCAGGATGTATCTTGGTTTCTAAATATAGACACCAAAAATAGCATGAAAGTGCAACAAATATATAATCTCCAAGATTACCTATCAGGTTGAGGATAGGTAGAGGATGAATGATCTGATACTTAACTGATGCCCAAAACATATCACTAATGATCAACCCAAAGTATGTATATATAATATACTTCAGCTGTTTTACTTCATGTTCAGAGCCCATACTGCTATCTAGCCGCATTAAAATCGTAAGTGAAAACATCAGGCAATAGAATTCTGACAAAACATACAAAAAGTATTCAAAATGCATGTCTTCCTCCTCATTTGCAACATATATCATAAATGTGGTAGCGGAGTATTGTATAATAGCATTGTGTCCTTCACAAGCAGATTATACATGTTGTTTCGACATTTTTATATTAAAATTTATAACAATACAATTATTAATAGAGTTTCATTAGGTATTGGAAACTCTATTTGATACTGCTTGATCTCTAACTTTAATTTTATAAATAAACTGGATGATAATAGATATAAAAATAAGGAGAATATATGCTTAATCAAATAGACCAGAAACTTCTTCAAAACAGTTTACCCTTCTGGAGCAAACTGTCACCGGATGAGACCGCTCTCCTATATTCCGGTGCCAGATCCATACATTTCTCAAAGGGTCAGTCTCTATATCGTGGTGACATGGAATGTGCCGGAGTTCTCATCATGAAAAGTGGTAGTATTCGTGTATATATAACATCTGAGGAAGGACGCGAAGTAACTCTTTACATACTGGAGTCCGGAGATATATGCATTTTCTCAGCTTCATGTGTGTTGGAATCCATTGATTTTGATGTTTCCATTGATGCGAAGTCCGATTGCGATATTATTCAGGTCAATTCCTCAGTCTTTTCCAGCATTTCCTCAAAAAATGTATATGTAGAGCTGTTTTCCTATAAACTGGCTACAGAACGTTTTTCTGATGTTATGTGGGCTATGCAGCAGATTCTGTTTACCAGTTTCGATAAAAGACTGGCCAGATTCCTAATTGAAGAATCAAAGCGCAGTGACTCTCTTGATATTTCCATGACCCATGAGCAGATTGCCAAGTACCTGGGCTCTGCAAGAGAGGTTGTATCCAAAATGTTAAAATATTTCTCTCGTGAGGGCTACGTTAGTCTGTCACGGGGTGGAATCCACATTCTTGATAAGAATGCACTTGCCAAGCTGGCACATTGATATTACAAACCGCCGCCTCTTAGCAAAGATTTGCTCGGAGACGACGGTACAAACATGAAGTTGAATTCATTGTGTAAATTATGTATGCAGTTAAATTTTTACATTGAACTATTATCCAGCAAAAACAAATCGCAATTTATCAAAACCATGTTACACGAATAGATTAACATTGGACTCTTCAGCATCTCCTAGATAAGATGCAACTCCTGCGAACTCTACTCCATCTATCAATTCATCCTTGGTGATTCCCATAATATCCATAGACATGGTGCAAGCTACCAGACGGATCCCGCTTTTCAATGCATGCTGCATCAATGCCTCCAGCGAATCTACATTTTTATCCTTCATGACCTTTTTCATCATGGCTGTTCCCATACCGCCCATGTTCATTTTAGATAATTTAAGCTTAGAAGTTCCTCTAGGCATCATCGTTCCGAACATACTGTCTATAAAAGGCTTCTTCACCTTTACATTTTCTGTTTTTCTAAGAGCATTGAGTCCCCAGAAAGTAAAGAACATAGTTACAGGCCTTCCCATAGATGCAGCGCCATTGGCTATGATAAATGATGCCAACACCTTGTCCAGATCACCGCTGAATACTATAAGTGTCTTGCCCTGAGGAAGTGTGGCGGAAGTATTCTCAGCACCTTGACTGATTTTTACGGCAGTACCGCAATCAGCATGTAATCCTTTTTTTATGTATACAATATTCTCTTTGCCGATGCGCTCTTTTTTGACCAGAGTATTTCCTGTTCTTCTACACCATGATTCGATGTCTGCAGCAAATCCCATATCAGTTGCCGATACTTTTAGGATTTCCGAATCCTTCATCTCACAGATAGCCTCATGAACCTTCATAATTGGGCCGGGACACTGTAATCCACAGCAATCCAAGATCTTCATTTCCTTTTCTGCAATAGGATCATCTGAACTATTTTCTTTCATTTTCATATTTATACTATCTGATCCACCGCATCCACATGCTTTTTCATCTGTGTCTGAGGAAGAACCACCTGATTTATTCCTATCACCATAATGCATGGACTTGTAAAAAGCAGTTCCTCCTGACAAGACCATGACATTTTCAAATCCGTTCTGCATCAGTATCCTGGCTGCATTATATGAACGAACTCCGATGGCGCAGTATATGATAATAAGCTTATTTTTATCCAATTCAGCCATTCTGCTTCTGAGCTGTCCCACCGGAATATTGTAGGAACACGGAATGGCAAATACCATTCTCTCCATTTCCTCGGTCACATCCAAAACAGTATACTCTGTTTCTTTTTCCTTATTACTAATGAGCTCATCCAGCTCATCCCATTCCATAAAAGAAACCATTTTTCGCAGCACATTCTCTGCGGTGAATCCCAACATATTGACCGGATCCTTGGCAGAAGAAAATGGTGGTGCATAGGAAAGTTCCAACTCCTCTAGATCATATATAGTCCCGCCTAATCTAATGGTCGTAGCAAGCGTATCGATCCTCTTATCTACTCCATCCTGACCTACGATCTGTCCACCTAATATTCCACCTTCATTATCAAAAATCAGCTTTAATGTAAGTGTAGTGGCTCCCGGATAATATCCGGCATGGGACTTTTGATTGATAAGAATGGTCTCATAGTCAGTTCCCTTGACCTTGCCCATAGATTTCAATTGCTTTTCATTTAGTCCCGTACTAGCTGCATTTAGATCAAATACTTTTGCAACATTTGTTCCAAGAGAACCATTGTATATTTTATGGTCTCCAGATAAATTATCTGCCAGGATTCTGGCCTGTTTGTTTGCTGGCCCTGCTAACGGTATCATAGTCTTTTCCCTGGTAATGTAGTTATCAACACCTATTACATCTCCCACTGCATATATATCACTCACTGATGTCCTAAGGTTCTCATCTACCACGATTCCCTTTCTGGGATTTAGTTCCAGTCCTGCTTCACTAGCCAGCTCACTATTCGGCTTTACTCCAATGGACAGAATTACCATATCGGCCTCGATATTTTTACCACTGCCAAGGCTGATATTAACCTTATCTCCCTCATTATGGAATTCTTTTACTCCATCACCTAATATCAGTTCTACCTGATTCATTTCCATGTTTTCATGGAGAAGATTGGCCATTTCCCTATCCAGCGGTGCCATTACCTGGTCCTGCATCTCGATTATCGAGACATGGACACCTGCAGCATGTAGATTCTCCGCCATTTCAAGACCTATAAAACCACCACCTATAACTGCAGCACTTTTAGGTCTTTTTTCCTGTAGATATCCCTTGATCTTATCTGTGTCAGGAATAGTCCACAGTGTGAATATATTATCTCCATCGATTCCCGGGATTGGTGGTTTGATGGGCGATGAACCCGTAGCGATAACAAGGTCATCATATGACTCTTCATATGATTCCCCAGTCTTTAGATTCCTTACAACAACTCTTTTGTCATCAGGAAGGATGCGAGTCACCTCATTGGAAACACGAACATCTATATTAAACCTACTCTTCATGAGCTCAGGTGTCTGTAGGATAAGTGCGTCTCTGCTCTTGATTGCATCTCCGATATAATATGGGAGACCACAATTAGCATAGGATATATATTCTCCGCGCTCGAATATGATTATCTGTCTGTTTTCATCTCTTCTTCTTAGCCTTGCTGCTGTAGTCGCACCTCCTGCGACTCCACCGATTATCAATGTCTTTTTTGCCATATCGATACTCCTTTTCGTTGATTTATTAATACCTTTGTTAACATTTTTCTCAAATACATTATGTTGATATTTTTTTAACGATCATTCTGTAATCCATTATAACAATTAAGATTTTTTATCTCTGTGACTAAGTCACATAAATCAGTTCAAAGCTTGAGATAATCTACCATAGGTTTGAACCCCATTTTTTGATAGAGCTTTCTTCCTACAGGTGATGTCTCTAGGTAGATCTTGACAGACTGTTCTGCCTTCGCTCTTTCTATCAACCAAGACACAGTTGAGCCTCCTACTCCTATCCCTCTGCACTGCTCTCTGGTATATATATTCATAATATAAGCATTCCTGCCTGAGAGATTATCCGGAGAAGGCATTTCCTCCTGCAGACATACTCCTCCGCAACCGATTATCTCATTATCCATGCTGGTAAAACAGGCTATATGGGTATGGGCTTCGATTGCTGACAGATAGTAAATACGATTAGATTCATATATTTCGTCTATTTCCTTACCCATCGGCATCTCAAAAACATGCCCCAGCGCTTCCATTCTCCATGACATTAATAGATCAATATCTGAGACCTCAGCTTCACTTATCTCTAGCAGGGCTCCCGTCCTTGAAATCACTTTTTCTGATTTCTTCATGATATCCCCCCCCTGAAATCACTTTTAATCCTCTTATGCAACCAAACCTTCCTTCATAATTATTGGTAATACTTTCAAATCCACCTTACCGTTTGCATTCATAGGCAGATCCTTCATGCGGATAAAAAATTCCGGTATCATATATGTAGGCAAAAACCTTGCCATTTCTTTTTTAATCGTAGAAAGAGAAGCATTATCTTCATTGGTGACGATGTATGCAACCAGATATGACAGATTCTGCTCATCGGTATATGCCTGTACAACGCCCATTTTTATCTCGGGACACTTCATCAGAATGCTTTCAACCTCAATAGTTTCCACTCTTTTTCCCATTATCATGACTTGGGTATCTTTTCTATGTAGAAAAGCAATATTGCCGTCAGGAAGTATATATCCCATATCTCCACTTCTATATATAACGGTGCCATCTTCCTGTTTTACAAATGCCATGTTTTCTATCTTTCTGTCACCTATATACCCAGCTGACACTCCATATCCTATTATAATGAGCTCACCTGTCTCGCCATCAGGCATTTTATTCATATTTTCATCTACAACCCTTATATCCATGCCACTCACCGGCTTGCCTACAGGATAAGTACCATCAGGCAGTGCATATCCCTCGCTGCAATTATAATAAGATGCACATACAGTTGTCTCAGAAGGTCCGTAAGTGTTATAGACCGAGACCTTATCCACCAGATTGTTCACATAGGATTCCCTTATCACGTCACCTCCACTTATCAATAATCTAATGGAATCGGGAATCGTCTCCAGGTGATTCATCTCCATCAATAGATATGGAAATCCACTGATCTCCGTCACATGATTTTCACTAACATATGACATTAGAGATTCAATATTCTCCTTGTCATCATCTGACGGAATCGCCAGAACAGCACCATTTAGGATCGTGGCAAATACCTCTTCTACAAATATATCAAAAGAACATACCGAGTACTGTAGCATCGTATCTTTTTCATCCGGATGGAATTCATCAGCAAATGCTCTGACATAATGACATACATTACTATTCGTCACCGAAACGCCCTTAGGATTCCCTGTTGATCCAGAAGTATATAAGATGTAAGCGAGATCCTCAGCTGTAGCCGACATTGAAGCAGTGCTATCACTAGCCGAAAGTCCCTTATCAACTATTATAGTTTGTATATCTGTGTCATTTTTATCATTGCCCATAGCTTTTACGTTTATATCTGTATCTTCTATGGTGTCTTTCACATTTATCGCTGATATTTTTGATACATATTTAGAATTTGTGATAATGACCCTTGCATCACTATCCCTCATCATGAATCCTATCCTGTCATCTGGGAAGAATGGCTCCACCGGGATATAAGCTGCTCCTGTTTTCAAAACTGCCAAAATAGCTGCTATCATTTCCACACTGTGATCCATAACTATACCTACCCGCTTGGTCCCCCTTGGGATCATCGCTGTAATCGTATCTGCTAATCTTTGGAGTTCTACCCTGGAAAGGCGCCTGTCTGTATCATATACCGAAAGCGCATCAGGATTCTCTCTCACCTTGTTTTCAAACAGCATATTAATCGAATTTGTTTCATTCATATTTATCTCCTGACTATCTCTTTATTGCAGAAGTAATAAAATACTATATGCGCTTCACCGATAGGATCTCTCATTAAATCCTCATTCATCCGTTTTGTTTCTCTGTATGCTTAATGTACCTTGTTTTAAAACAATACACAAGCAAAATAAAAACCTCATTACCCGTTGCCAGGTAAAGAGGTTATATATCATCTACATTTATATTATTTTCTGTATTCTTCCATTATGCCTCGGAACAGTTCTCCCGATGATGGCGGCGTATATACTATTGCATTAGCTCCTGCCGCAATGGTCTCCAGAATGGACTCGGGTTCCTTTCCCCCTGTAGCGATAATGGGGATTTTAGGGAACTCATCCCTTATGCTTCTAATGATTCCCGCTGTTTTGGCTCCTGCTGCAATATTTAAAATGTTGGCTCCGGCAGCTATTCTCCCGGCGATATCTGTGTGGTCATTGGTAATAGATATTACAACCGGAATATCCAGTGCGATTGATACTGCCAATATGTTTTCATTTGATATAGGTGCATTAAGTACCACTCCCATCGCTCCCTGGCCCTCTGCATCACTGGCAAGAGCGACCGACCTGACACCATTGGTGGTGCCACCGCCTACACCGCAAAATACAGGTATAGATGTGGTCTGAATAATAGCATTACTTATAGACTGTTGTACCGTAAATGGATAAACGGCCAATACCGCATCCGCATCGCAATTTTTAATGATCGCTATATCAGTGGAAAATATAAGGCTTTTTATCCTTCTTCCATTGATTATTATACCTGATGCTTTTCTGATCTCGTCGGGGACATACAATATATTATGTCTAAGTCCGCTAACGATTCTTGGAATTTTATTTTGCGCCAGAAACTCTGACTCAGACAGCGGTTCTGTTCCAATATCTTTACTGTTTTTCTCAAGCAGTGCTTTCTTTCGTCTTGCTACTTCCTTACTGAAAAAATTGAGATCACTCATGTACTGATACTTTTCAATCCTATTCTGTTTTCCTATATCTATTTTCATATAAACGCCTTTGCTCTATCCATTATATTTAAATCAAAATATGGACCTTTTTTTATTTTTATCATATAAAACTTGCGACAAGAATTATATTCTGAATGAAAATATATTGCAATATGTAATGTAAATGTTGTGTATTATATATTTATAGCTATGTAATTCTACATTTCCTTGTCATATTTGCATCGGAAATAAGCAGCATATCCCTGTACGAACAGGTATGCAAAAACCAGAAGCAACACCGTTATCATATCAACTCCCATTAATGCAAATGTCAGCATCAATGCACCATATACAAATGTCATCAGATCATAAGCTTTGGCCTTTGCTCTTTGTGAAATTGTGATGTTTCTTTCATCATTTTTTTGAATTTCAATCTGTTTTTCCAGCTTTGGATCTGTTTGAATCGCCTTCCTGGAAATAATATCTCCCATACCATGACCAAATATACCGCATCCTAATCCAATACAAACATAAGGCAATGCCCTCATGATTCCATGTGTATCTTGACCACTTTTAATTAAGTATACTCCAAAAACTAACAATAAAATCCCTAATGCTGTAATAATATAATCTGCTTTCGCTTTTTTCATGACTCTTCTTCCTCGTAGATAAAAATCTCTTCAATGCTTGTTCCAAAAAATCTTGCAATCTTGAAGGCTAGAATAATCGATGGATTATACCTGCCGTTTTCGAGAGAACCTATTGTCTGTCTCGAAACTTCAAGTGCCTCCGCCAATTCTTCCTGATTGATTCCCTTTGCTTTCCGTATCTCTTCCAACCTGTTTTTCAAAAAATCCAACCCTTCTAATGGAAAGTTTGCTTTACATTGATAATATACCACGCCTGCGGAGAAATGTAAAGTGTGCTTTCCATTATTTTTATCAAATCTTGCATTGATGAATTTATAAATGACACAACTGATACGATTGCCTTTGAACCTTCGTTTTAAGTCTTCTCGATGGCAAAATATATCATATGTTTATCATGATAACGAAATCTCTTCGCCTAACATAATACACTTACACATCTTATCATGCCCAATCTCTTTCGTTACTGCTACCGGAATATCCCCGGCAATTTTGAGCACTTCTTTTTCTAGAGCATTTCTCTGCCCAGCTTCATCTAACTGCGTAAATGTCCCTAGAATAATTCCTTTCAAGTCTTTAAATCCCGGCATCTGAGCGATTTGTGCCAATCCAGTTATGGACTGTGGCAGCAATCCTCCCCAAGATTCAAGCACTAAGACTTTACCCTTTAGATCCGGAAAATACTCCGTTCCGGCAAGTTTTAGAAAGCATCTGATATTGCCTCCAACAGCTGTGCCTGACATAGTTCTTCCCTGTATGAACTCAAATTCTATATCTGTTTTTCCATCCCATCCCTCAAACCAGGACTTTTTAACGCCTGTTTCATCCCAGACCAATGTCTTGACCTGGAACAATCCTGTTGCAATTCCAGACTTAGTATAAATTGCATTGCAGACAGTGGATAAGTCACTGTATCCGTAAAATATCTTGGGATGTTTTTTTATAACTTTAAAATCGAGATAAGGCAGTATTTCATTTCCAAGGTCTCCACCCGAAATATCAAAAATAGCATTGATTGAATCATCCTCAAAAAAATCCATTAAAACTTTAGCCCTATTTTCACCTGTTGTATTTCTCTTTGTATCCAAATCTTTAGATACCGTTTCCGCGTAAATATATGGTGAACACACAGTCTCTGTTCCAATGCCGTTTAAATATTCTATTAGTGCATCAACTGAACGATGCTCATCTGATTGCAAGCCATTCGAGCATGCCACCAAGGCAACCTTATGGTAATTCATAATCTTTTCCTCTAATGCGTGAGCACTTTCATATCATGCATGGTTCTTTTCATATCACGTGTAATACTTTTGTCCATGTTTTGAATTTTACAATACGAGCCTTTTTATCTCTTCTTCGATCAGTGTAAATACTCTTGCTACCGAATATCCATCGGCAACAGCATGGTTTAGTCGCACTGATACCGGCATCTTTACAACGCCATTTTCATAGAAGATGTGATAATCCTCTTCATATTCTGTATAGGCCACTGTAATAGTTTCTGTGTCCTCATGGAACACATATTGCGTAGGATTGATCTTGTCATAACAGATCAACTGTTCAGTTTCATACAGCCAAGCCATCCGATAATCATCTCTTTCGTTCAGAGCTCTGCTCAGTACGTAGAGAAAATTAAGATAGAAACTGCTTCCGGTAATTTTAGACCATTCCTTCAGTTGTGTTACGTCGACCCTATGGGTTATCGATGTTGAGCACTTCGCGTCCTTCGAAAAGTGCTCAAAAACACCTTTTCGATAATAATTATTCAGGTCTATTACCTTGTAATTCATATACATCACCTCAAAATTGAAATTTGTTAGTCTCTATATGTTTTATATCTCTTTTATATAAAGCTATCTGCCAAGATACTGTTTAAAAAGCCTATCTTCCTCAAACGGTCAGTTCTATCTGATTGTTTTCTACGAAACTTACACAGCTTTCATAATATCCATCTCCCGTCACTCTAGGCCCGCTAATCACTTTATATCCATCTGCTTTCAATCTGGCTGTAAGCTCATCAACAGCTTCCCTGCTTCCAAGGCTAAATGCTGTATGAGCATATCCGGTACGATTCAATGGTTTCTCCAAGTCGTCCATCACAGGCTTATTCATAATTTCTAACCTTGGTCCATCAGGGAAAGAAAGAAAATACGATCTAAAATCTGTATTGGTATTGTGATAACCATCATTAGATTTTGCGCCTAAATACTTTATGAAAAAATCTTTTGCCATCTCTATGTCATTACAATACATCGCCACATGCTCTATTTGCACCATAGCAACCTCCACTTTTAACTGTTCGATTTAATTTTTCTGTCATGATTATCAATAGAGCCAAAAATATGATCAGAAACAGTGGAAAGAGCCAGATGCCTACGACCCCCTGTATCACTCCAAACAATGGTGGTACAAATGTTGACCCAACGTAAGCTGATGCCATCTGCATTCCTATAATAGCCTGTGATTTATCAGCGCCAAAATTGTCAGGAGTCGCATGAATGATAAATGGATAAACCGGTCCACTGCCAAATCCTGCTATCAACATACCTGTTACTGCGAAAACTGTTCCTTTCACAGGGATAAGCACTGTCAATAATCCTATACATATAAATATTATTCCAAGACGGATCATTTTTCTATCGCCTAATTTATCAGCGATAAATCCACTGATAAATCTTCCGGCTGTTATGCCAAGCACATAAAGTGCCCCAAATGTTGCAGCTGTTTCTACCGGTACACTTTTTGCTTTAACCATATAGCTGGATGTCCACAGCATCGCTGTTGCCTCCAAACCGCAGTATGCAAAAAAGGCTATAAATAAAAATACTGCGCCCGGGATCCTCACGACATCTCTCAGTGCTATAGGTCCGCTGCTTTTTACTTCTTCTATGCCTTCGACTCGACTGGGTGTTGCTTTCCATAGCGGCAGTGACAAAATCAAAATCAGTGTGATCACAAACTGAATACCAGAAACATTTCTGTAGCCGTCCTGCCATCCTGCGCCATAAGTCAATGCCCCACCCATAATATATGGACTGACAGATGCTCCTATTCCCCAGGAGCAATGCAACCAACTCATCTGGCGAGAATTGCAATGTAGTGCCACATAATTATTAAGTGCTGCGTCAATAGCCCCTGCTCCTAGTCCGTATGGGATAGCCCACAGACAGAGCATCCAGAATTGACATGATATTGAAAATCCAAACAGCGAAACGGCTGTTGTCAAAACACTTATTACGATAACCTTCTCCGCCCGGAATCTATGCGTAAGTCTATCCGACATCAGACTGGAGATGATTGTATTTGCTGAAATTATCATTGTTATGATACCAGCCAATGAGCTACTCACCCCCAGCTCCTGATGCATAACAGGCCATGCCGCTCCGAGAAGTGAATCAGGAAGTCCCATACTGATAAAAGCTAGATAGATGATAGCAAGTAGTAATGAAGCCATTTTTTTCCTTTATCTTTTTACAAAAAAACCGCTATAAACCCTATAAATACAAGGTTTACAGCGGTTTTCACCAACACGTTTTGTCTTATATACCTGCAAACAGATTTTTAAGTCTTTCTGCTAATTCAACTGTATTTTGAACCGTAGCTGACAGTTCTTCCATTGCAGCTGACTGATCCTCTGTTGAGTCCATAGTATCTTTTGCATTATCCATGGTCTGTTTGATTCTTTCGCCGATCAATGTATTCAGCTCATTGATCTTCATTGCTGTATTCTTAGAATTTTCTGACAAGATCTGAATTTCTTTTGCAACAACGGAGAAGCCTCTTCCGTCATTACCTAATCTGGCTGCTTCAATTGAAGCATTAATTCCTATCAGTTTTGTTTTATCAGCAACTTTTGCGATTGCAGTCAGCACCTCTGATATTTCATTGGTAACTACTTTAATTTCATTAATTCTCTGAGAAAGCACATGCTGACTCTCTGTAATGTTCTGTGCTGATTCAGCCAGTAGCTCAACTGTCTCAGAAATCTGTATAAAATTATCTGCCAGATCTTTAGAAACCATTTCTATCTCAAGACGGTTATAACCATTCTGGGCAAATGCATTTACAACAATATATAAAACTTCTGCTGCTGCAACGATATTCTTCTTGTCAACAACATCAATCCCTTTTGCTGCATCCCATAAAGAGTCTTCCGGTAAACTCAATTCCTTTGCTACATTTTTAATTTTACCTTCTTTAGGCGGAGTATCCAAAATCTGTCCACCCAGTACAGTTCCTATATGCTCTCCCTTAATAATAATAGGAGCAGCAAAATCAATCAGGCCAGCATGGCATTCACCTACATAAGGTTTTCCGCTCTTAACTGCATATGCACCCATTTGACTATGACATTCCGCACATCTATCATCTCCAACCGATGAATTATGTATAAAATTACTACAAAATGGTCTGTAATGACTTGGTTTTGTAATTTCTTCACCTTTTCTATCTACTGAAACAGCAGCACAATTCATACCGATTGCGAAATTATCAAGAAAACTCTGTAAAATATCAACATCAATAATATCTTGCACTTCCAGACTCGCTAAATCTATAATTCCGTGTTCTGATGATACCATCTGTGCTACCTCCATAAATTTATATTGCTCACTTTTAGATGTGGTTGGTATATCTAGCTCATTATATCATAAAGTTTTACTAAAAGTGAAAAAAATATGGATATATTTTAGTGAATTCAAACAACTATCAAGGTAAAGCGCGGTCCCTCTTTACCCATGTCTCCATTGGCGACAAACCCAGCCTTTGTTAATACTTTTTGTGACGCAATATTCTCTGGATCTGTTTCTGCCTCAACCCGGGTAACAGTTGGTTGTGAGGCTGCCCAGCGAGCTAATGCTTCAACTGCTTCTGTCATATATCCGTTTCCCTCATATTGAGTGTGAATACCATATCCTATTTCAACCATTCCATCATTTGTAATGCCCTTAAATGACAGATCACCTATCGATTCAACACTTCCATCTGACAATTTAATGAACCAGACTGCATACCACATACGCTGCGCTGGATGCGCTTGACATCCTTCAAGCATTTCAGTATATGCCTGTTTTATTGCTTCATTCGTTTCCACTAAAATCAATTGCTTCATCTCTTCATCAGTTGCTATTGAGAGATTCAATCTTTTCGTTTTTATCATTAAAAAATTACCTTTATAAAAATTCTACTTTTACAGATTATCAAGGATCTTATTCAATGTCTTATATAACTGCATCGCCTCATCCGGTTCCAATTTCAAGCACTTAGCCATCTGCTCTGGCACATGTACTGCTCGTTCCTTTAATGCCTCTCCAGTATCCGTAATTGCGATATTTAATACTCGTTCGTCTTGCTTGGAACGATTTCTTTCCACCCATCCTTTTTTCTCCATTGTCTTCAAAAGTGGTGTCAGTGTTCCAGAATCCAGATACAAATAATGTCCGAGTTCTTTTACCGTTATTTCTTTATGTTCCCACATAACCATCATAGCAATGTACTGTGTATAGGTCAGATCCAGTTCGTCTAAAAAAGGTTTATAATGTCTCACTATTTCCTTGGATGCTGCATATAAAGGAAAACAAATTTGATTTTCTAATTTTAACATATCGTATTTATTAACCATATCTAATCCTCCTTTATATTAATTGCAACATACTGTTTTAAATTTGCTGGCTATTTAATTAAATAAGTGATTCTACAAATTTCTCCAATTCTTTCATGTCTATAGTAGGTTCAAATCTTGCAACAACATTTCCTTCTCTATCTATTACGAATTTTGTGAAGTTCCATTTGATATCCGGATTATTCTTATAATCCTTATCAATCTTCTTTAGCATTGCAGACATTGCCAGTGCCTTCGCACCTTTCCCAAATCCTTCAAATCCCTTCTGCGTCTTCAGGTATTTAAAAAGTGGAATAGCACTCTCTCCATTTACATCCGCTTTTTTCATTTGGGGGAACTGTGTGTTGTAATTCAATGTACAGAACTCATGAATCTCTTCGTCTGTCCCTGGTGCCTGTCCCATAAACTGATTGCATGGCACATCAATGATTTCAAGTCCTGCATCATGGTACTTCTCATACATTGCTTCCAAAGGAGCATAATGTGGTGTGAATCCACAGCCTGTTGCAGTATTAACAATAATCATAACCTTTCCCTTGTAATCAGCTAATTTCAACATTTCTCCATTTACCATTTCTACTTCATGATCATAAATATTCATTCTAAGTTCTCCTATTCTTTTATTATTATTCTTTTTATAAACCACTACTTGGTTGTTTTGATTGTGTTCTATTTGATTGCACGCAATCTTTAATGCAACTAAATTGTACTCAACCTAAATTGTTTTGTCAATATTATTTTTAAAAATATAAAAAAAGCAGACCCAATGATATTTACCTTGTCTACTTAACAAGGATCATATCACCACAGTCTACTTCTTTTCTGCACATATTAATTGTAGATTCTTAATTGCAAAATTATTATTGCCTGATAACTGATAACTTCTGTTTTTCAAAACTCCAACCAATGTCTTTATAAAAAAACCATGCGTCACCAGGATGCAATCTTCATTTTGACTTTCACATAAATCTATAACTTTATTCGCTCTTTGTATTGTGCTTTTCCTTATTTCTAATTGACGAGAACTACCTATATACCATTGCACTCTACCTATAATATTCCACATCCATAAGGGCAATCTTTTTTCTGTATCTATAAATGATTTCAGTGGAACCTCACCAATTTCTGGCATTTCATAATATTTTTTATTAGGAAACAGGATTTCGGCAGTATGTACGCTTCGCGATAGCGTACTTACATAAATTTTATCAGTTTCTTCAAATAACGGATTGATATTGATATTTTCCAAATCACTTATATCATATTCCGCACAAGCCATATCAAAATCGCTTGAAGAACATTTCTTGGGCCACTTCATATTTACTTTACCATGGCGGATTATCGTTATTCTCAATTATAAACCTCTGTACAGGTCAACCTCTTTGGTATCACTTTGATCGGAAATCACGAATCATATTAATTTCTGTTGTAAGGTTAAATTATACCTATTTTATAAGGATTGCAGTATCAAATCAGTATCAGCAGTGCTACTAGAAATAGATTTCCTTTTTAATCAATAAATATTTTCATAAGATCATTCCAACTTTTTTGTGAGGATTCGAACATTCTGCAATGCTTTGGGGCTCGTTTACGATAGATATTAAATTCATCTTTAATTGATAAAAACTGATTATTATTAAATTTAGCTGCCATCTTAGGCAGCACCTGAGTAAGCGCATCATTCACTGCATCCATCCGTTCTTCACTGTGTTCTGGATCTGTCAGCAAAATATATAAAGGCTTATATCTGATCCATCCAATACAAGCCGATAAAAATCTCTTTTCAACGACTTTATTCGTCATATCAATCGGTGCTAGTTCGATTGGAAGTGCTCCCGAAAGTATTTCCTTATAATATCCAAATCCATCATGAAATGCATACACGGGCACTTGAAGCACCCTTCGGTCTTCGAGTAATGTCGAAAGAAATGTATCCTCTCCCCGTGCTCCGGGTGGATTGAAAAAAGGAAGTGTTTTTTGAGCGTTTGTCAGGTTAATGCATAAATTAGCACCTGAAATGAATCGACACCCATGTATTAATGGAACCTCTTTTGCCTTTTTCTGAATCAAAACATCTGTATCTGCGTATGTGACGCCCTGCGTCCGCATAAGATCACGGATATGATCCCAATTAATAATATCATTACTAATAGTCTCAATAAACAGTTTGAAATCTGTCTCAGATAAAGTTTTATCAAAATCGATCTGAGGAATAGGTGATACATATCCACAGTGATAACCCGTTGTAAAATCAGCCTTTGAAATTTCTTTTAAATGTGAATAAAAGACTGGCTGACCACTCCATAGAGCAACATCATGATTATTAGTGACAGCCATGGGATATTCATCATCGTCAAGAAATAATAAATAATCCATATGGTTGGCTATTGCAGAAAAAAGAACTGAGTTCCTTTTTCCTGCATAGCCCGATGAGAAAAGTGTTTTTACATCTCGTTCATCGAGTCCACTTTTCTCTATCAGTAATTTAAAACTCAATGACACATTTTTTTGACCAATAAATATAACTTTATCAAAGCTATCAACAATATTCTGGCTTAAGTTAGTAAATTCAGTAGATTGTGTATTTTGATAACAAGTATCATATGCGACAAAAAGGTTTAAGCTTATTTCTTCATCTCTGATTTTATCTTTTACAAAATTCCAATTTCTCAAATAAACTTCTAAAACCCTCTTAAAGTTTTTTCTTCCTGTTGCAAATCCAATTCCTAATCTAATCACATAGCGCTCCTTAATTATACAGTGCAAAATTATATATACAATATGTATTAGCCTCAATTATTTTCAGACTAATATAATATATTATAACCAATAGTCTGGTTTTATACAAATGCCATCCACCGATGAATCACTTAGCGCTATGTGTCTTTAGATTTTTATGTATCTTATTGTCCGCCAGGCATAAGCATTACTAATCCTATCCCTTAAGCGGTTTTTTCCCTCGTCTGTCGCCACTTACCAGGACCTATTTTTATCCCATTCTTACTTTTAATTCCCTTAACAGCTTTGTAATCCCTTGAAATAATTGTTTTACTCCTAGACTTCATCCATAAGGGAAAAATTGATGAATACTCTTTGATATACAAGCTCTCTTCCACTGAATCAAATATATCGATTGATACATTTGGGTCAATAAATGCTGATTACTGTTGGGCTGTTTGTTATTTTGCCGCTACAAATTTTCATGTATTATGCTAACTATAAAGTCAACTTTAGAGTCAAGAGCTTTTTGTATGGCTGTTACTTAATAATCATACAAAGTTCAAATACTGCCACAATAACTGGCTGATGAATTAGATAAATCAGTAATGTATGTTTTCCAACTTTATGAATCAAATGTTCTTTTTTTATAGACACTGCTCTTTGATATCCTTTTCTGTCATACAGTCTTTCTGCAAAATATCCTGTCATAAATAAAAAAAACCATGGAAAAACTGAAAAATAATCAGTGGATTCAAATCCGCTCATAGGGAATCCTAAAAATGTTGTTACCATATCTCGGTATAAAAAGCTGGGTACCGGAGCAATGTGAATCCCTTCAAATCCGAGATATCCTATATTTATATTTCTAAGCAAGAAAAAAATGATCATACTTAGTGAAATACCTAACCAATCTGGCACTTTTCGAAATAGAGCTTCCAATATTCGCAACAGAATATAAGAAAAACCTATCAATGTTAGAACCCCAAAAATGGCCCTGTCATTCGGTACAAAAATACTTGTCACAATCGTAATCACGATACCCGCACAGGAAATGATCACTCCCCTTCTAAAAGGTCTTTTATTAAACCTGTAAGAAAATCCAGAAATGACAATAAAGGTCCAGCATATACTTTGCTGCCAGATATATGCCACGTTTCCCCCAAACCACGGTATATGAAAACCATACATATATAC
>JAGOLM010000067.1 GCA_017994075.1 Lachnospiraceae bacterium | reverse complement strand
TGTTAGTACAAGTGAATATGTTCTCTCGTTCTTCATATAATTTTCCTCCTGTTATTATTCCCATATGGGATACAATACAGTTACCAAGGAGATTATAGTCAAAAATTTATCAATGGGCAAGTTAAACCACTGAAAAGATTCATTTTACCTTATTCTTTTTTTGAAGATTAATTATCTCTTACAGAATCTCTTAAATGCCTTTTTATCCGGTTTGTAATTGATACCACTACCGCTACAGCAATCATATGATTCTGTTGTCGATCCACCGCTTCCGGATTTTTTCTTATTTATCATTGATTGACATGAGGATCTGTTCCCGCAAGAGGCGCACCCCTCCCCGTTCATCTCTCTCTTTAGACTTATTATTGTTTTTTTAAGTGCCAGTACAAAGATCACTACCAATATCACTATGACAGCTACATTACTTATTATTTGAGACATAGCATCCTCCTTATATTTAATTCTCAACCGGTGGTTAACCGGTATATCTAAATTTTCTACCTGTATTAAACTGGTATATTTTAGTATTATTCTTATGTTAGTCACCGCTAACTTATAGATATATTATCACGGCTATATTTTCCTGTCAATGCCTTTGAATTATTCACTTTCAATATCTCGCAAATATCTATCTAATATTTTTATATGTTTCTTAAATAATAATCCGGCTATCCGTCTACAGTTCAATCAATTGATTTCTTAATCTTTATACTATAAAATAGCACTTAGGAGGAGTTTTTATGAAAATTCAAGAATCCGCTCAGGACTATTTAGAGGCCATCTTGGTTTTATCCAAAGAGAAGGAAATGGTTCGAGCTATAGATATATGTGATTATTTTGGATATGCAAGAGCAACCGTATCCATTTTTTTAAAGCAGCTTCGTGAAAATGGTTACGTCACCATTTCAGAGCACAACCATATATGCCTAACCAATGAAGGCAAGGAAATCGCAGAAGATATGTACGATAGACACACTGTTCTGACCCAGGTATTTGAGTCTCTGGGAGTCGATCAGGATATTGCAGTTTCTGATGCATGCAGAATAGAACATTATATAAGTGCAACTACTTTTCGCGCCATCAAGACATATTTTCAAAATGAGAAGGGAGCCGAAGAGGTCGATCTCCCTCCGGTTTCTCCACATCGTAAGAAAGAAATGCTGAAATAAATATTATTAAAAACAGTTAAACATTAAAAAAGTGCACCAACTGGTGCACTTTTTTAAAATAAGCTATGAAATGATGAACTTCATTACTTCATAGCTTATTTATTATTATATGATTACTTAGACCATTACTGCCTTGATCAGATTGGTAGTTCCTGAAATTCCAAGAGGCATTCCTGCTGTGAGGATGATTACATCTCCCTCTTCGATCAGATTCTCTTCTTCCGCTCTTTCTACAGCGTGCTCAAACAGCACTTCTGTTTCATTTTCTTTTTTATTCATAAGAATAGGAGTTACTCCCCAACATAGGCTCATCTGTCTCCAGACCTTTTCCATCATACAACCTGCCAGAATCGGACTGCTCGGTCTATATTTGGAGATCATATGCGCTGTTCTCCCTGATAATGTTACAGATAAAATAGCACTGGCATTCAGGTCTCCTGCCATTGTACATGCAGAATGAGAAATAGCATCTGTTATAGTAGGATTCTTTGGAATATCTCTGTCTTTCAGTCTTGACTGATAGTTAATATCCTGCTCCGTTCTCACTGCGATTCTTGCCATTGTCTTAACTGCTTCTACAGGATACTTACCCATTGCAGTTTCACCTGACAGCATTATCGCACTTGTTCCATCATATACAGCGTTGGCTACATCTGTTGCCTCAGCTCTTGTAGGTCTAGGATTCTGAATCATTGAATCTAACATCTGAGTAGCTGTTATAACAAACTTACCTGCATTATAAACCTTCTTGATTATCATCTTCTGGATAACAGGAACTTCCTCAAGAGGTATCTCAACTCCCATATCACCTCTGGCAACCATTACGCCATCAGCTGCATTGATTATGGAATCAATATTCTTGACACCCTGAGTATTTTCGATCTTAGCGATAATCTGGATGTCTTCTCCGCCATACTGTTTTAGAATAGTTCTGATCTCTTCTATATCCTCAGCTGTTCTTGCAAATGAGGCTGCAATAAAATCAAATCCATGCTGAACACCAAAGACAAGATCTTTTCTGTCCTTGGGGCTGATATAAGGCATAGATAACTCTACATTAGGGACATTAACTCCCTTTTTGTCACCGATCTTGCCACCATTAAGTACTGTACATTTAATATCTAAATCTGTAATTGAATCAACAACAAGTTCTACCAGACCATCATCGATCAAAATATGTGTACCCAGCTCAACATCCTCGGCAAGTTCCTTGTAAGAGATACCAACCTCTTTTTCATTTCCGATGATATCGCGTCCTGTAAGTGTGAACTTCTGGCCTTCCTTCAGCATTACCTTCGCGTTCTCAAAGTCCTTGAGTCTGATCTCAGGTCCCTTTGTATCAAGCATTGCTGCAACAGGGGCATTAAGCTTCTCTCTCACCTTGGTGAGAAGTGCCAGTCTCTGTTCCTGTTCGTCATGAAGTCCATGCGAAAAGTTAAATCTTCCCACATTCATTCCACTTTTAATCAATTCTTCAACTATCTCTTCCTTATCAGTTGAAGGTCCGAGGGTACAAATAATTTTTGTTTTTCTTCTATAGTCTGTCATATAATCCTTTCTCAATTTCCTCCGAATATTTTATTAAAAAACTCGGATGCGGAGCCTTGGCTACTGTCATTGCCTTGCTGCTGGCTACCCGATGATCCGTTGGACTGATTACCGTTATTGCTCTCAGTATCCTCCTTGGGTGCCTGGCTAACATCTGCAAGTGTTACCTCTACTGACGACTTCTTATCATATCCGCTGTCTCTTGTCGCAATAACAAGCTTGACCTTATCTCCTGATTTGTGATTGGAGATAATCGTCTTGAGCTCTTCCATAGATGTTATTGCTGTTCCATCTGCTGAAGTGATAATATCGCCCTTTTTGATTCCAGCCTTTGATGCAGGCTGATTATCAATACTCTTTGTGACGTATACACCCTGTGGCATTCCATATACCATAGAATTTTCAGAGCTTACATCCCATCCGTTGATTCCAAGATATGCTCCACTTGTTGCAGAGGAACTCTTAGATGATGAATGATCAACAGCCTCGCCCTTCATAAGGGACTGAATGACTGAAGTAGCTGAGCTAATAGGGATTGCATATCCCATTCCCTCAACATCAGTGGATGAATATTTCGCCGAAACGATTCCAATGACCTCACCATTCATATCAAGAAGTGCTCCGCCGGAATTTCCCGGATTGACTGCAGCATCTGTCTGTATCAATTTATTAGTATACGTCTCACCTGATGAACCTTCAATAGAAACTTCACGATTTAATGCGCTTATTACTCCTGTGGTAACTGACTGGCCATAACCTAATGCATTACCTATAACTACTGCCGATTCTCCTACTGCCACTGAATCTGAGCTTCCTAATGTAGCAACTTTTATTGATGAAGCTGTTTTTTTATCCAGATCAGAAACTTTTACTCTTATAACTGCAAGATCTGTCTGCTCGTCAGTTCCTACAAGCTCTGCACTTACAGCAACATTATCTGAAAATGTAATTGTAAGAGACTTGCTGTTTGATACCACATGATTATTGGTTGCTATATATAAATAATCATTGTCCTGACTGATTATTATTCCTGATCCGGCAGACTGTGCAGGTTTTGAATAAGTACCAAAGAATGTATTGTATTCTTCTACTGACATGTTGGTAACCTGAACAATGGCGGGAACTACGTTTTCAACAATATCTGAAACATCAGTAACAGTTGTAGCTGATGATGTAGATGTTGTTGACAATGATCCTTTGCCTGTGGATATCTGATCAGATTTGATCGATACATTGGCAACTTTGCCAGTGATTTTGGCTACTATATAATTAGAACCCTGGAATGTGGTTCCTGCTATTATTCCAAATACAGCTGCAATAATTGCTGCCTTACCTACCGTATTGCCAAATCCGGCTTTTTTCCATTCTTTTCTTGGCTTTTTTCTTTTTCCTTTATTGTCAGATGAATTAACATCGACTCCATAAGGCATGTTGGTGTAGCTGTTCGAACCATTTTCTGAATTATTGCCGTTCTGATCTGCTTTATATGAATATGTTCCGTCCGATGACCTGGTTCCACGCATTGAATTGCCATGGCCTGTCTCTATGTTAGAACTTTCTACTGTTTCTTTTTTTTCGTCCTCTGGAGTAAAATTGCCTTCCGCATGATTTTCGTTCACATTTCCCTCACGATCACTTTTCACGTTGTTCTCACGATTGGTGTTTAGACTTCCCTCGTGGTTTTCGTCTTGATCTGAATTACCTTCAAATCCTCTTTCATACAAACTCATGATGCACCTCTTTCTTAACTTTCTTCGTCAAGAATAACTTCTATCGATGTTACTTTTCTAAGTATAAAATCGGATTGTGATGGTTCTGTGAATAAAATGTGGCTTTTTTCTGATAACGTTTTTGCCACGGAATCGAGCAAATTCAACATCTTATCCTCTATATTCCATCTTTTATCATATGTATCACAACACATAATTTTCAACACCAATAGGTAGATACTGGTTATAAAATGGATCGCCGTCCTCTATTCGTATCTTATTACTGGTTCCCTCCGGACCATATATGGACATCAGTATATTATGAGATTGTTCAGAGCTTTCAGGTTTGATATCGTTCACATGTACAACCACTCCTGGATCATATATAACTCTATATCCTGCCTGTCTCACTCTCAGGCAGTATTCAAGCATTGCATCTCTTTTTAACATTCCAGACCGCATTCCACCTAGCTTCTTATATACTGTAGCATCCATCATACAAAATCCAGGATCGACCATACTTACATCCTGAGGAAGAGATATCCTATATTCGTAACCATCCTGCGAAGCCCTCTGACCTGAACATACCGGATATATGATCCCATCGCTGTCATATATATATCCGCAATTTACTATATCTGCGCCTTCGACAAACTTTCCGCCTACAACCGCAACATCCCATTGCTTCATATGACCGTACATTCTGGCTAATGCTCTTTCCTGGCCTTGTACTCTTACATTTTTGTCCTTTAGGACGATGTAATCTTTCTTTTTGGTAAAATACTCAGAGCCTTTTCTTTTTAGCGGATGTGTCTTGTAATTTCTGTCATTTGCCAGACTGCCTGATATATGATTTCGTTCCAGATATTTCTTGATAAGAGACGTCTCTATATCATAGCGTTCATTATCATAGGTTCTCTTTTTGTCGATTCCTATATCCCTGATCCTCTTGTGATATAAGAGTCCCTGGCAATGTGCTATTGGAAAATTATGTGATGGAAATCGCTGATCAGCGCATTTCCTATAGAATTCAAGCATTCGAAGCTTGTACTCAAACATCTCTCCTACTTCAAGAGCTTCGTCAAAGAAACGTAGCAGTCTAAGTAGTTCCATGGATATTGCCATACCAGATCCAATATAGTCATACTGAATGAGAAGTTCGGGATTAAATGCACCTAAAAAGTGTGGATGCATCCTGGTGCCATCTATGATCTCGTCATAGTCGGTGTATATCAGATCAGGCGCTGTCAGTTTCCATTGTCTGAGTCTACCACCGGATGCTGCTCTTGTCAGATCGTCAAAATTCAGATCTCTTTTGCCCGGAATAAGTGTGGATATGCACGCTTTTTCCATTCTTATCAGCCAATCTGATGCCACGCAGTCATATTGTCCTATAATGCATAGATAGTCCCCACTCATCATTCGAAGTCCCACGTTATAGCTCTCGGAATTTCGAAGTTCATGGGTCATTTTCTTATATACTACTCTTCCGTCTCCGCCAAATATCTCTGAAATCATGGCAGAAAGAATCGACACAGGATTTGAGTCGAATACTATAAACTCAAAATTCATATAATCAAGTTCATATATCGATTGGAGCATTTCTCTAAATAGCTCCGGATCGGTTTTTCTGGCATGAGCCAAAATTGAGAAGCGGACTTCATTCATTACAATTTTTCTCCATTTAGTGCTAGAAGTTCTCTTGCCGAATCCAAAGAATCCTTACCATGTAGATTTTTGATCGGTGCAAATTCTCTCTGTCTCTCTACTTCAAATGGAACGCAATAATCCATCAACCTTATAACATCAACTGCCAGTGTCTCGAATTTATACCCATTCGGTTCATCGGGACTGATAAACTGATTTTTATCATCAACATACTGGATCTTCTTTTCAACAATATGGCATGGAAGCTTTTTACTCAAAAGCTCCTCTAGCTTATCTAATTTGAAAATATAATTAAGTATAACACCGAATCCGTATAAAAGTGTTCCATTATCATCCGTAGCATTTCTCATCTCATCGGACAGCTCATAATATTCTATAACGCTAGAACGTCCGTCTTCTAGACACATTACTCCCATTTTCTCTTCGGGATATGCCTTTCTCACGACCTTTGATCCGGAATCTGCTCCATTAGCTATTGTTGCACCGATGAAAACAGGATCTGCCATTTTCTGAAGTGGATTATCTACTGAGAAGATATTGATCCATTCTATATTTCTGCTGTGCAGTTCTTCTAGGTATCCTGCCCTTACCAGAGATGAGAACCATCCACCATTTCCATTAGGGGATGTTGCTAATCTTCCCGGCTCCTCCATCAACAGTTTTCCATTATAATCAACCGCTGCTGCCATTTCCTGAACAAAGAAGAACACATCCTCACTTGGATATCCAAAGAAATCATTCTCCTGAAAAAATTTTCTCGTCTCTTGGTCGTTCTTTTCACTGGTCATGATAAAAAGAGGGATACTGGCCCCTTTAGCTTCATTTCGAACCTGAATAAGGTTCTCTACAAGCTTCTGAAATAGATAGTGGGTCTCTGTAATGCCATAGTTTAGTTCCCCTTTTGGCTTA
>JAGOLM010000026.1:4605-22307 GCA_017994075.1 Lachnospiraceae bacterium | reverse complement strand
TTGAAAAATGACATAGGTATAATTGGAAACAGTACATGCCCTCAGCATGGTTATGAACAACACTTGTCTCAGAACCATGAAAGGAGGGCATTTTTATGCCCAAAACAAAACTTCAAAATATAATATTTACAATTATTATGGCATTCGTAATGGTATACGCGATGGTTTGCTACAATATTTCACTTGCAACAGGAGGACTGAAGAATGAGACGTTTCTCATGGCCTTGGGTGAGATGAAGATAATGTGGCCTGTGGCTGTTATCCTGGAATACTTTGTAGTGGAAAAGCTGGCTGCTATGCTGGCGTTCAGATTTGTCAAGCCAACAGATAGACCAATTATTATTACGATTGGGATAAGCTCTATGATAGTATGCCTGATGTGCCCGATCATGAGTATGATCGCAACACTCCTATTCAAAAATCCAGGTAATGAATTGGTGGCAGTATGGATTCAGACAGCAGCTCTAAATTTCCCGATGGCTTTGGGCTGGCAGATCTTTTTCGCAGGGCCTTTTGTAAGACTCGTATATAGAAATGTCATTGAACCCCTTACAGAGAAGAAATCCAACGATAATGATAATGAAGAGGTAGAGGAAGCAGTCTGAAAGTATGATATAATGTAACGGATCTACATTAATAGATTCATACTGGAGGAAATAGATTTGGAAGAAAAGCATAAGAGACGCCCGCATTATTCAGGAAATCATCCTAAGAGATTTGAGGAAAAATATAAAGAGAGACAGCCCGAAAAGTATGTCTCTACAATTGAAAAGGTTATATCAAAGGGAAGCACACCGGCAGGTATGCATATCTCCATTATGGTCAATGAGATTCTGGATGTACTGAATATTCAGCCTGGAATGATGGGACTCGATGCTACATTAGGTTATGGCGGACATACCAAAAAGATGCTGGAAAAGCTTCAGGGCAATGGTCAGATATACGCACTGGATGTAGATCCATTGGAATCTGAAAAAACAAAGGCAAGATTAAAAGAAGCAGGATTTGATGAGAATATACTAACGGTAAGGCTCATGAATTTTGCGGACATAGATGTACTGTCCAACGAAGTCGGTAAGTTTGATTTCATTCTGGCTGACCTTGGAGTATCATCAATGCAATTAGATGACCCATCCAGAGGTTTTTCGTATAAGACAAACGGTCCACTGGATCTCAGGATGAATCCTGAAGTGGGTGTAAGTGCAAGAGACAGGATCAATGAACTCACAGAGGAAGAGCTTATAGGGATGTTTATAGAAAATTCCGATGAGCCTTATGCTGATAAAATCGCTGCGAAGATAATTGCAAAGAGAAGAAAGGGTGAAAAGATAGAGACCACATTTGAATATCGTGATACTATTTCAGAAGCTCTTCAATTTCTGCCTGAAATAGAAAGAAAGGAAGCTATTAAAAAATCCTGTCAGAGATGTTTTCAAGCACTTAGGATTGATGTTAACAGCGAGTTTGAGGTCTTGTATACATTCCTTCAGAAACTTCCTGGTATACTGGCACCAGGCGGTAGGGCAGCTATTCTTACTTTCCATTCGGGAGAGGACAGATTGGTAAAAAAATCCTTTAAAGAAAATATAAAAAACGGGATATACAGTGATATATCCAAGGATGCTATTCGACCAGGCAAGGAAGAGTGCTTTGTTAATCCTAGAGCTAAGTCCACCAAGCTTCGCTGGGCAGTTAGATCAGAATAACGTTAATAGTATTTTTAACTTTATTATTACATTTGTATTATAGTTATGATTATTTTTTAAAGAGCTGTCCATTCTATTGGACAGCATTTTTTAAATCAAAAGATCATGATGTAGTTTTAGTTACCATTAGGCAATAATAATGTAATTATTTATTGAAAAAATTGTCAAAAAATCTGAAAACATTATTTACTATTCATTTATAAGCAATTATTTCAATATTAGTTGTATTTTCAATGCAAAATTGTGAAAATTCACATAGATAATTGAATATCATTAGTTTATAATAAAATTAATTTATCAATGTTAAGTAAATGCAGGTGATAATCAGGAGGAAAAAGATATTATGGCAGCAAAGAAAAATGGACCAAGTAAGGAAGAATTTGTGGCTGGCTTTAAGAAGGCTTCAGCTGAGCTTGAGAAGAAGGCTAGCAAAGTAGCAGAGGAAGTAACAGCAGAGGTAACAGCAGCAACTAAGAACCCTGCGGAAACCGCAGATAAGGCAAAACAGGCATCCAAGGAAGCAGTAGAAAAGGTCAAGACAGCTACCAAGACAGCAGCAGACAAGACCAAGAATGCAACCAAGAAGGCTTCAGCAGCTACCAAGAATGCAACTAAGAATGTTACTAAGAATGCTTCAATGGTAACTAATAATGCATCAGAATCTTTTAAAAAGACAGTTGCCAAGGCAACGGCTAAGGTTGAGTCAGTAACCAATACAGTTAAAAAATCAGCACTTGTTCAGTTCCAGGGCGATAGTTATGATATTGATAAGATATCTGAGAATGCAATTGCCAATTATCATGCAAATTCCAAGAAAGCTCTTAAGGATATACGCATATATATCAAACCTGAGGAGCATAAGGCTTATTATGTAGCTAATGGAGATTTTCAGGGAGCAATTGATTTGTAATATATAATTTTGTAAATAAAAAAGATCCGAAAATGATTATTCATTTTTGGATCTTTTTATAATTAATGATTTATTCTACAGATTTTTTATTTAGCAAGTTCCATCATGATTCGGTTACTTCTGTTAATGAACTCTGACATTGCATCTGGTGAAAGAGGCTGATTTGAAATCATTGCAAGATCATATAGCTGCTTGCAGAAATCATCGATATGTGTGCTATCAGGATGCTGTAATAGAAACTTAACAAGATCATGATCGTCATTAAGGACGAGAGTAGTATCAACAGGCATTGATCCCATATCCATTCCGTTCATCCCATACATCTTCATCATATCATTGATACGACGACTTTCCTCAGAAACATTGATCATCGATGCCAGATCTTTATTCTTGAAACGCTGAACCCTAACAGTAAGGTTATCATTAGCAAGAGCCTTCCTGAAAAGCTTGGTGAGATCATCTGTGTCCTGTTTTAAATCTTCGTCAGAAGCTTCTTCGAACAGCTCGTCAGTCACTTCGGCATCAATACGCATGAACTTATAGCTAGGATTACGCTGCTCGAGCTGTGATATAAATGATGTATCAATAACCTGATCCAAAATAACAGCATCCTTATCCTGCTCTTTAAAAAGCATGATGTACTGGCTCTGCTGGTTTAGGTCTGTCACATAATATACAGGCTTTCTGGTATCTTTTTCATAATCTGCATTGTCAGATGAATTATCGTCTGTCTTGTCAGAATCTTCAGCCTTAGTGTCGGATTCAGAAGTTTGAGAGTCATTTAAATTCTCATTTTCTTTTTCATTCTCTCTTTCAGTTCTCTTTTCTTCTTCTTTTTTCAAAAGATCAGGAAGAGTGATGTAGTTGTCGTTGATATCCTTAAATAGGATATAGTCGTTCATCTTATCACAGAACTTATTGTCTTTTAGACATCCGTATTTAACGAAGGGGCTGATATCGTCCCAATATTTCTCGTAATTTTCATGATCTGTCTTACATAATCCGGTTAGCTTATCAGCAACCTTTTTGGTTATGTACTCAGATATTTTATTTACAAATCCATCATTTTGAAGGGCACTTCTAGAGACATTAAGAGGCAGATCAGGACAATCGATCACACCCTTTAACAGCATCAGAAATTCAGGAATGACCTCTTTGATGTTGTCTGCTATAAATACCTGATTGTTATACAGTTTGATAGTACCTTCGATAGAATCATACTGAGTGTTGATCTTGGGGAAGTATAATATTCCCTTTAATCTAAAAGGATAATCCATATTCAGATGGATCCAGAACAAAGGCTCTTTATAATCATGGAATACCTTACGGTAGAATTCCTTATATTCTTCTTCGGTACATTCACTGGGATTCTTTGTCCATAGAGGGTTAGTATCATTGACAGGAACCGGTCTCTTGAGGATCTTAAGTTTGTCCTTGGCAAGAGAAGTCTCTACGACTTCCTTGGTTCCGTCTTCATTGGTTTTTTCTTCTGTTTTTGCCTCTTCATGTATGGTCTCAATAACTGTATCGGTATCCTTCTTGTCATCAGGATCGATAGTCTCATACTTTGGCTCAGCACTTTTATTTTCCAGATATATCTCATAAGGCATAAAAGAGCAGTATTTCTCGATTATTTCTCGGACTCTGTATTCATTACAGAATTCCAAAACATCTTCGTTAACGTGAAGTGTGATAGTAGTACCAAACGCATCACGATTTCCGACTGTCATTTCATAGTCAGTACCACCATTACATGTCCAGTGTATTGCCTCTGCATCTTTTTGGAATGATAGTGAGTCAATTTCTACAGTATCAGAAACCATGAATGCAGAGTAGAAACCGAGACCGAAATGACCTATGATCTGTTCTTCATCGGCCTTTCCTTTATATCTTTCAAGAAAGTCGGTAGCTCCTGAAAATGCAATCTGATTGATATATTTATCAATCTCATCGGATGTCATTCCGATTCCGTTATCACTTATTGTAAGAGTCTTTTTATCAGGATCGCATACTACAGAGACTTTTGGCTGATAGTCGTTCGGCAATTCAAAATCACCTATTACATCAAGCTTTTTAACCTTAGTAATGGCATCACATCCGTTTGAGATAAGTTCTCTTAAAAAAATATCATGGTCAGAGTACAGCCATTTTTTGATGACGGGAAAAATATTCTCGCTGGTAATTGAGAGATTTCCTTTTTTGTTTTCCATTTCGATCACTCCTTATAATTTTTTGGAAGGACATATCCTTCATTTCTTATCTTATCTTATGTAGATAATGAATAACGATTACGACAATAAATATATTAATTCTATCGTAATCTTAAGTCAATAGAAATTTAGCACTCTTTTAAAAAGAGTGCTAACAAGACCTTTATTATTTTTTACACTGCATATTTTTTTGTGATATTATTTATCTATGAAGACTCATACAGAACATCAAAAACTTATTGCATATTTTCAAAACATTCCATGGATGCTTAATTATCAGATAGTGAGCACCCTGATTCTTTTTGTCATTTTTGAGTTCGTTCATTGGATTGCAATGGTGCTTATTTATTCCACTGGAAGAGTTGCTGTAACAAACAGTGATTTGAAGCTTGTGGTTACGACTTGGCAGGGTTGGGCTTTTTTTGCCATTTTTTTGATATCTGTTTTCTTTTCAGTTGCATTTAACATAAATGGAATGGTTATTTTGGCAGATAAGGCAATAAAAAGCGAACCGATTAGTATTTTAAAGGTATTAAAAGATGCCATTTTTTCTATAAAAAAATTTTTGAACAAAGATGGGATATTATTCTGCATATATGTGGCTATCGGTACACCACTGATCGGTGTTGGCATCAAGATTAAACAGACTGAGAATTTTAGAATACCGGATTTTATCACATCGGTCATATACAGTAGAGTAGAATATACAGTACTTTATTTCATAGGACTTTTTTTACTTGCGTGGTACGGGATCAGGCATATTTTTCTCATTCCCGGTGTAGTACTTGATAATAAATCCATTAAGGATGCCATAAGAGATGGCAAAGTAATGATAAGAAAAAATAAATGGCATTTTTTGTTTAGATTTACTGTACTTATAATACAGACATCAATCGTAATTTTTATTGCATATCTTGGATTTGAATATCTTCCGGTTATAGCCAGACCAATTGTAGGTCTTTCCAAAATGGCCAGTCGTTTCACAATGCTTTTTATATATTATATCTGCTTCTTTTATGTAGGTATTATTTCACTTATGCTTATGCCTATAAACATAACAGAATTAACCAGACTGTATTGTTGCTACAGAGATAAAAAACATATATTACTGGCAGTCAAAAAGCATAGACGTTCCAATCCGGAACTTATTATCATATTTTCGATTTTTATTATTGCTGCAACGATTGCCGCAGTTGCTGCACAGCATTTTGATCTGTTCTATCCGGCATCCAAGGATGTAAAGATAATTGCTCATAGACTAGGCGGATACGAGGCTGCAGAGAATAGTCTCACAGGTCTTGATAAATCAATTAAAGATGGGGCATATGGGTATGAAACGGACGTTCAGAGATCCAAGGATGGAGTCTATGTTATCAATCACGATTATAGTTTTTTTAGAACTTGCGGCGATTCAAGGGCTGTTTCAGATATTACATGGAAAGAGATTAAAAAGCTCAGAATGACGAATCCTGACGGGACAAAAGAGGCGCCTCCATCTCTAGAACAAGTATTGGATAAGGCCAAGGGAAACGGAATTCTGTATATAGAATTAAAAGGTGATACAGCAGATGAGAAAATGTGTGATGATGTTGTATCAATGATCGAAAAAAAGGGCATGGAGAAACAGTGCGTGATCCTGTCACTTAAATACAATCTGATCCAGTACATATATCGTAAGTACAATAAAATAGAGGTTGGATTTCTTTACTTTTTTTCTTATGGTGATGTGGCAACTCTAGACAGTAACCTTTTGGTTATGGAAGAAGATTCGGCGTCAGCTGATGCCATCAATACGATCCACGCTGTGTTAAAAAAAGCAATAGTATGGACCATTGATACTGATAGTTCAGCAGAAGAGTTCTTAAACAGTAATGCGGATGCTGTTATAACTGACAATGTAAAAATGTGTAAAAGAGTTCAAAAAAAGCTATCAGAACGAAGTGATTATGAGCGTGTATTTGATAGCTTGGAAATATTGGAATAATAATTCGAAATGTAAAAGTATATTTTATATAATAATAAAAAAGGACTTCCGGTTGGAAGCCCTTTTTGTGTATCTGATTAGATATTATTTTAATTAAATAATAAATATAGCTAAAACTAGAAATATTATATCAGGCTTTATTCCTGATTAATGTTTTTGACAGCATTGGTAAGCATCATCTTTATACGGTTAAGCTGATTAACTTCTGAGGCACCGGGATCATAGTCGATGGCTACAATATTAGACTCAGGATGCTCACTTCTTATTTTTTTGATAACTCCCTTACCTACAATATGGTTAGGAAGACATCCGAAAGGCTGAATACAGATTATATTGTTAGAACCTGTATCCATGAGCTCCATCATCTCACCGGTAAGGAACCATCCCTCACCTGTTTGATTACCAAGAGATACAATAGGTTTTGCCATTTCTGCCAATTTATTTATATGGCAGGGAGCATCAAAATGCTTACTCTTGTCGAATTCATCTCTTGCGGCAGATCTCAACCATTCAAAGAAATGAATAGCAAGATTTGATCTTCTCATTACACGCTTGCTGGTTCCGAGATTTTCTTCTTTAAAGTTTGTGTTGTAAAAACTATATAAGAGGAAATCGGTAAGGTCAGGAATAACTGCCTCGGCACCTTCTGATTCCAGAAGCTTAGCAAGGTGGTTATTGGCAGCCGGCAGAAATTTAACCAGAATCTCGCCTACAATACCGACTCTTGGCTTTTTAAGATTTTCATCAATTGGAAGATTGTCAAAATCTCTTATAATATCACGGCACATCTTCTTATACTTAGCATGAGAAAGCATATGCTCTTGAGTTACAAATTCAATAACTTTCTTTTTCCACTTTTCATGAAGCTTATCTGTAGAACCTGGAACTGCTTCATATGGCCTAGTTCTAAGCACACAGCGTAAGAAAATGTCTCCAAATTCCAATGCATAAAGAGCATGCTGAAGAAGAGAAAGAGTGATCTTGAATCCGGAGTTTTTCTCTAGTCCCTGTGCACTTATCGATATAACAGGCACATTGGGATATCCTGCTTTATCAAGTGCTCTACGTATAAATCCTATGTAATTGGAAGCACGGCAGCCACCGCCTGTCTGAGATATCAGAAGAGCAGTTTTATTTAGATCGTAGTCACCACTTTTAATAGCAGCCATGAGCTGACCGACAACCATAAGAGAAGGATAGCAGGCATCGTTATTGACATAGCGGAGTCCCTGATCGATACATTCTCTAGTAGGAATATCCGGAACGATTAGATTATAACCGGCGGCATTAAATGCGGGAGCAATAAGGTCAAAGTGTATAGGAGACATCTGAGGAGCAAGAATAGTATAGTTTTTTCTCATCTCATCAGTGAATTCTACACGATTATAATTAGAAGGAGCTATATCTATTGCTTCTTGCTCTTTTTTATGCTTTCTGACATTAATGGCAGCAATAAGAGATCTTATTCTTATTCTGGCTGCACCAAGGTTATTGACTTCATCAATTTTTAAACATGTATATATTTTTCCACTGTTATTTAAGATATCTTTTACACAGTCAGTGGTTACAGCATCGAGCCCGCATCCAAAGGAGTTAAGCTGGATCACATCAAGATAATCTGTTTTCTTGACAAAATTAGCAGCTGAATACATTCTTGAATGGAACATCCACTGATCCATTACGATAAGAGGCCTCTCTAACTCACCTAAATGAGAAATCGAATCCTCTGTTAGAACAGCCATTCCATAAGAATTGATCACATCAGGTATTCCGTGGTTTATCTCAGGATCTATATGATAAGGACGTCCGCAAAGTACGATTCCGTGCTTACCGGTTTCCTGTAGATATCGAAGAGTTTCCTCTCCTTTATTCTCAATGTCTTTTTTGAAAGCGCCCTGTTCTTCCCATCCTAAATGAGTAGCTTTTTTGACTTCATTTTCTGAGATATCAAATTCAGATTTGAATATCTTGACCAGCTGATCGCTCAATATCTTTTCGTTGGTAAATGAAAAGAAAGGATTCATAAAACGCACGTCACCATTGGCAATTTCTTCAATGTTATTTTTAATATTTTCAGCATAAGAAGTTACGATAGGACAGTTGTAGTGGTTATTGGCATCCGGAAATTCATCTCTCTCATATGGGATACAAGGGTAGAAAATAAAATCCACATCATGATTGATCAGCCACTGCACATGACCATGAGCAATTTTTGCAGGATAACATTCTGATTCACTTGGGATCGACTCTATACCCAGTTCATATACTTTACGGTTAGACTGAGGAGAGAGGATGATTCTAAAACCAAGTGACTTAAAAAATGTTGCCCAAAACGGATAATTCTCATATATATTAAGAACTCTTGGAATACCAACATTACCTCTTGGAGCTTCATCTTTCAAAAGTGGTTTATACTGGAATACTCTTTTTAACTTATATTCATAGAGATTAGGAAGGTTATCCTTATTCTTTTCAAGACCAAGTCCTCTTTCACATCGATTTCCTGTAATAAAATGTCGATCATCATTAAACATGTTGACGGTCAGGAGACAGTGGTTATTACAATGCTGACATCTCTGAAGCTTGGTCTCATAGGTCAGATCATCAATCTCATCAATATTTAGCATAGTAGTATAAGGCTGGAAATTATATCTTTCCATTGCAATAAGTGCTGCACCAAAAGCGCCCATAAGTCCGGCAATATCCGGACGAGTTACCTCGCGCTCTGATATTTTCTCAAAAGCACGGAGAATAGCGTCGTTATAGAAGGTACCACCCTGGACTACGATATTGCCACCGAGATCCTTGGGGTCTGCCAGTTTGATAACCTTAAAAAGGGCATTTTTTATAACAGAGTATGCCAGGCCGGAAGAAATATCGGCAACAGAAGCTCCTTCTTTTTGCGCCTGTTTAACCTTGGAATTCATGAAAACAGTACATCTGGTTCCAAGATCTATGGGATGCTCGGCAAAAAGAGCTTCCTTTGCAAAATCCTGAACGGAAAAATTAAGAGATTTAGCGAAAGTCTCGATAAATGAGCCGCATCCGGAGGAACAGGATTCATTGAGCTGAACACTGTCTATTGCATGATCTTTTATTATAATGTACTTCATATCCTGACCGCCAATATCAAGAATTGTATCAACGTTTGGATTGAAGAATTTTGCAGCATAATAGTGAGATACAGTTTCTACCTCACCTTCCTCAAGCTTTAGGGCAGATTTCAGAAGTGCTTCACCATATCCGGTTGAACATGAATGAACGATTTTTGCATCTGAAGGAAGCTTAGAGTATATTTCTTTAATAGAAGTTATTGCTGTTTTAAGAGGGCTTCCATTGTTACTTGAATAATATGAATAGAGCAGATCCCCACTTTCACTTATTAGTGCAAGCTTGGTGGTAGTACTTCCGGCATCGATTCCTAAAAAGCACTTTCCATGATACTGGGTAAGGTCTTTTTGCTCTACATGACTTTTTTTATGATTTTCTGAGAATGTTTTAAATTCTTCTTCATTATTAAAAAGAGGATCGAGTCTGGCAACTTCAAATTCCATTTTTATATCATGGGATAACTCATCCATAAGTTCACTCATGGTCTTTGTCTCATTTTCATTGTAGGAAAGAGCTGAACCAATTGCAGCAAAAAGATGAGAATTCTCAAGGAGAATAGTATGTTCTTCATCTAGCTTTAGAGTACGGATAAAGCTTTCTCTTAACTGATCCAAGAAGTGAAGGGGCCCACCTAGAAAGGCAACATGACCTTTGATAGGCTTGCCACATGCAAGTCCACTTATTGTCTGATTGACAACAGCCTGAAAAATAGATGCAGCCAGATCTTCATGAGAAGCACCTTCATTAATAAGAGGCTGTATATCTGTTTTTGCAAAAACGCCACAGCGTGAAGCTATGGTATATATAGCATTATAATCCTTGGCGTAGACATTTAGACCCTCAGCATCAGTTTGCAGGAGAGAAGCCATCTGGTCTATAAAAGAACCGGTACCACCGGCACAGATTCCATTCATTCTCTGTTCTACATTACCATTTTCAAAATAAATGATCTTGGCATCTTCTCCACCTAGCTCAATGGCAACATCTGTCTGGGGAGCATAATTAGTTAATGCGGTGGAGACAGCGATAACTTCCTGAACAAAAGATATTCCAAGATGCTTCGCAAGAGTTAACCCACCCGATCCTGTGATAACTGGGGCTACAGTACATTCTCCGGTTACTTCATATGCTTTTTTGATAAGAGAATGAAGAGTTTCTCTGATATTGGCGAAATGCCTCTCATAATCAGAAAACAATAATTTGTTATCAGGTGAAAGTACGGCAACCTTTACTGTAGTGGAACCAATATCGATTCCAAATTTATAAAGTTCATTTTTAGACATTAAAAAATTTCCTTTCCTATTAAAACTAAGTATGGATTATACAATTTGACAGCATATATATCAAATAAAATATTTAATAATTTAACTTAAGTTATTACAACATTGAGAAGAGTAAAGGTAAAGAGACAGATAATCAATTTTGTAGAGGCAGAATCAAAGACCTTTTTAGCCATGTTAAAAAATAATATTGATTTTTGGACGCTATTCAGATCATTTTTTTTCATACATATATTTGTATTTTATCACTGACCTTGCTATAATATTTTATTCAGAGTAAAAATTATAATTATTTAGGAGTAATTTAATGTGGGACAAACTTGAAAGAAAGTTTGGGAGATTTGCTATCCCCAGACTTATGAATTACATGATCGGAGGCTACATAATCGGGTACCTCCTTCATTTCGGAAGATATATTACCGGTGTGGATTTCCTGGCGTATCTGACTTTGGATCCTTATCAGATCATTCATGCTACAAATGGTTTTCCGATACCACAGTTTTGGAGGCTTATATCCTGGTTGTTGGTTCCGCCTGATCAAAATCACCTGATATTAGGTGTGATCATGATGATCTTTTACTGGCAGTTGGGAACGGTCCTGGAGAGAACCTGGGGAGTATTCAGATTTAATGTATATATGTTCGGAGGAATAATTTTTACTATAATCGGAGCATTTATACTGTTTGCACTTACAGGTGGCGACATAGCGTCTTCTTATGCGATGAGCTCTGCATTTACTACGAATTACATTAATCTGTCTATTTTCTTGGCTTTTGCGCTGTGCTATCCGGACATGCAGATAATGCTGTATTTCATCATTCCTATCAAGATGAAATGGCTGGCTCTTGTATACGCTGCCTTCATTGTAGTTAATCTTGCTACAGGAGGAGTTGGAGATAGGATAGTAATTGTATCTTCACTTCTTAACTTTGCGATCTATTATCTGTCTACCAGAGATTATTACCGGATCGCTCCCAAGGAGCGGAAAAGAAAGGCTGCGTTTAAGCGGGCCTATGATAATATGGGTAAGTCAGGCAGCTCGGGACCGATTCCCAAGCACAAATGTTGCATATGTGGAAGAACGGATAAAACTAATCCGGAACTTGAATTTAGATTTTGTTCTAAGTGTAATGGCAATTATGAATATTGCCAGGATCATTTGTTTACCCATGTGCATAAGAGCTGATGATATAGGGTAATAATAGAAACTGATTGATAAATATACTAATTATTAAGGGAAGCATATAAATGGAAGAAGAGATCAAAACAAAAAATTTTATTGAACAGGCTATTGATAAGGATCTTGAAGATGGAATTTATGACCATGTCGTGACACGTTTTCCGCCGGAACCAAATGGTTATCTTCATATTGGACATGCCAAGTCAATAATATTGAATTATGGTATAGCTAAAGAGTATGGTGGTATATTCCACATGAGATTTGATGACACTAATCCCACCAAGGAAAAGTCGGAATTTGTTGAATCAATTAGGTCTGATATTGAATGGCTTGGAGCTGATTTCGGAGGCACGATATATTATGCTTCCGATTATTTTGATATTATGTATGAGAAGGCGGTTCTTCTTATAAAGAAGAGCAAGGCTTATTGCTCAGATCTCACTGCAGATCAGATAAGAGAATACAGAGGTACACTTACAGAACCTGGTATGGATGATCCTAATATTAATAGATCTGTTGAAGAAAATCTTCAGATATTTGATGATATGAAGGCTGGAAAATATGCTGATGGTGAGATGGTGCTTCGTGCCAGAATCGATATGTCATCACCTAATATCAATATGAGAGATCCTATTATATATAGGGTTGCCCATATGTCTCATCAGAGAACAGGTGATAAGTGGTGTATCTATCCTATGTACGATTTTGCTCATCCTATCGAGGATGCTGTCGAGGGAATCACACATTCTCTTTGTACATTGGAGTTTGAGGATCACAGACCACTATATGATTGGGTCGTAAAAGAAACTGAATGGGGGATGCCTCCTAGACAGATTGAATTTGCAAAATTATATCTTACAAATGTTGTTACCGGAAAAAGATATATCAAAAAGCTCGTAGAGGACAATATCGTTGATGGCTGGGATGATCCTAGACTTGTATCTATTGCCGGTCTTAAGAGGCGAGGATTCACTCCTGAATCAATCAGAAAGTTTGTAGAACTTCTTGGAATCACAAAGAGCAATGCATCTGCTGATTATGCTATGCTTGAATATTGCGTGCGAGAAGATCTCAAGCCTAAGGACAAGAGGATAATGGCAATTCTTCATCCGATCAAGCTTGTTATTGATAATTACCCTGAGGGCGAAACAGAACTTGTGAAAATTGCAAATAATGTAGAGAACCCGGAGCTGGGAGAAAGAGATGTTCCTTTCTCAAGAGAGCTATATATAGAGAGAGATGACTTTATGGTTGAACCACCGTCTAAGTATAGACGTCTGTTTGTAGGCAATGAAGTTCGTCTGATGAATGCATATTATGTAACATGTACAAGCTATGAAACAGATGAAAACGGAGAAGTGACAGTAGTTCATGCTGATTATGATCCTGAGAGCCGAGGAGGAGATACTCCGGACGGACGTAAAGTAAGAGGAACGATTCACTGGGTTTCATGTCCTACTGCAATTAAGGCTGAAGTAAGATTGTATGAAAATCTGGTTAATGAAGAGCTAGGAGTATATAATGAGGATGGTTCTGTCAACCTTAATCCTAACTCTAAGATTGTACTTAAAGATTGTTACATTGAACCATGTGTGAGCGGATCGATGGCTTATGATGGTTTTCAGTTTGTAAGAGATGGGTTTTATTGTGTAGATTCTAAGGATTCAGATCCGGAGAGTCTGGTATTTAATAGAGTTGTATCATTAAAGAGCAGTTTTAAATTACCCGAAACAGCAAAGTAAGACCAATTTTTGAAATTAAGGAGAAATATATGAACTTATTTTCTGGTTTGGAAAAGTTTGGATTTTCTGGTAATAAGGAATTAGATATTACCAGTGATGAGAAGACTGCCAAAAAGAAAGAAAAAAAAGGTACAGTTGAGGCCAAGACTCTAGAAGAAAAAGATTTTTTGCTTGATCATAAGTGTACATGTCCTATTTGTGATAAGACTTTTAACACTAAACAGATTAAAACAGGTAAGATAAAGAGAAAAGAGCCGGATGAAGATCTAAGGCCAAATTTTGATGGCGTAGATACTGTAAAGTATGACGCTACGGTTTGTCCTTATTGCGGATATGCAGCTCTTAATAAGGAATTTGAACATCTGTCACCTACTCAGAGAAGATTGATAAGAGAAGAGGTAACATCAAAATATAAGCCTGGAGAGGTTAAAAATGAAGAAACCTACTCTTATGATGTGGCAATCGATCGCCTCAGACTTGCACTTATATGCGATATGGCAAAAAGAGCTAAGCTGTCAGATAAGGCATATATATGTCTAAAGATTGCATGGCTTTTACGAGGGCAGATGAAGGAGCTTCCAAGAGAAACAGATGAGGATAAGGCTGTATTAAAACAGAAAAAAGCTGAATATGACGCTTTTTACAAGCAGGCATATGAAGGATTTATCCAGGCTATAAGTACTGAAATCCCTCCTTTTTGTGGAATGCAGACATCAACATTAGAATTTATGCTTGCTAATATGGCTATTTATTTTAAAAAGTATGATGTGGCATCAAAGTTGGTCGCAAATCTCCTAGGAAGTCCGTCGACCCCGTCAAGGGTCAAGGATAAGTCCAGGGACTTGAAAGATAAAATACTTGGAGCATTAAAAGAACAGAAGACCAAAGCGGCGTCAGAAGCTCAAACGGTGAAAAAGTAAAAATAGTAACTTATAGAAAAGGATGTACTTAACATGAAAACAATTCTGCAACTTATAACAGAAGAGATGAGAAGAGGCTTTGCAGAAGCTGGCTATGATGAAAAGTTTGCCATGTGCTCTGTCTCAAATCGTCCTGATCTCTGCGAATATCAATGTAATGGTGCTCTTGCTGCCGCTAAGCAGTACAAGAAAAATCCAATGGACATTGCAGAGGCAATCGCAAAGAACCTTGGATCAAGTAATATATTTTCAGAAGCAGAGGCAGTGAGACCTGGATTTGTCAATCTCAAGCTTCAGAGTGCTTTTTTAGGTGATTATGTCGATGCGATGAGAAGAGATCGTGAGAGACTTGGATATGAAAAGGTTGCAAATCCTACAACGATATTTGTTGATTATGGTGGTCCTAATGTAGCAAAACCGCTTCATGTAGGGCATCTTAGAGCAGCAGTTATAGGTGAATCAATCAAGAGAATACTTAAATTTGCCGGCAATGATGTTTATGGAGATATCCATCTGGGAGACTGGGGCACACAGCTGGGACAGATTATATGTGAGCTTCAGGACAGACATCCTGAACTTCCTTACTTTGATCCTGATTTTAAAGGGGAATATCCTAAAGAGGCTCCATTTACGATTGGTGAGCTTGAAGACATTTATCCTACAGGCTCAAAAAAATCTAAGACTGATGAAGAATTTCATAAAAGAGCTCTTGAAGCTACATATCTCCTACAGAATGGTCATAGAGGATATACAGAGATCTTTAAGCATATCATTAGCGTATCCGTAGGCGATATGAGAGGAATCTACGACAGACTGAATGTACACTTTGAAATGTGGAAGGGTGAGTCTGATGCAGATCCTTATATTAAGGATATGATCCAGAAAATGAAGGATGATGGGTTTGCTTATGAGAGTGAAGGTGCTCTTGTAGTAGATGTAAATGAACCTGAAGACAAGGTCGATATGCCTCCTATAATGGTACTTAAGTCGGATGGAGCAGCCAACTATAATACAACAGATCTGGCAACTCTAGTATGGAGAATGCAGGATTATCACGCTGATGAGGTGGTATATGTTGTTGATAAGAGACAGGATCTTCATTTCGTTCAGCTTTTCCGTTGTGCTAAAAAGGTTGGAATAGTACCTAAGAACGAAAAGCTTCAGTTTATCGGATTTGGTACGATGAACGGCAAGGATGGCAAGCCATTCAAGACAAGAGAGGGCGGAGTTATGCGTCTAGAATCTCTTCTTGATGAGATTGATGCAACAATGTTTGAAAAGATTAAATCTAATGATTCCATGTCAGAGGATGAAGCAAGAGAAACCGCAAAGATAGTTGGTCTGGCTGCGCTCAAGTATGGTGATCTTTCTAATCAGGCTTCCAAAGATTATATATTTGATATGGATCGTTTCACTTCATTTGAAGGAAATACAGGCCCTTATATCTTATATACAATAGTAAGAATCAGATCTATCCTTAGACGTTATATGGAAGAATGTGGTGAGAATCCTGTTAAGAAGATCACTGAACCTCAGGGAGAAAGTGATAAGAATTTGATGCTTACACTGTCTAGATTCTCAGAAGTAATGAAATCATCTTATGATGAGAAAGCACCTCATAAGATTTGTTCATATGTATATTCAGTATGTGAAGCATTTAATCATTTCTATCATGAGACCAAGATTATGGTAGAGGAAGATTCGAATGTTAAGGGAGAATATATCAGACTTCTTGAAGTGACAGAGAGACTTCTTCTTTGCTGCATCGATTTGTTGGGATTCAACGCTCCTGATCGTATGTAAAAATAAATATTAAAGCATCAAAAACCATGCTGAGTATTCAGCATGGTTTTTGATGGATTTTTGCTTAAGACTTGATACTTGGGATTTGATATTCGCAATTTTTAATCTAAATCTAGATATTGATGATTAATACATTAAGATATTAAGGCATTAAGGCATTAAGGTATTAAGGTATTAAGATAAGAAAGGACATATAAAGTGACTAAAATTGATATAGTTTCCGGATTCCTAGGGGCTGGAAAAACTACACTTATAAAAAAACTTTTAGAGGAATCTCTAAAAAGTGAAAAGGTTGTACTTATTGAGAATGAATTTGGAGAAGTAGGCATTGATGGAGGATTTCTCAAGGATACAGGTATTGAGATCACAGAAATGAATTCCGGATGTATATGCTGTACTTTGGTTGGAGATTTTGCTAAGAATCTAAGAGAAGTAATGGAGAGATTCAATCCGGACAGAATCATCATTGAACCATCAGGTGTTGGCAAGCTCTCAGATGTAATGACATCTGTTATTGATTTTTCAAAAAAAAATGACAATACGAAGCTCAATGCTCTTGTAACTGTTGTCAATGCTAAAACAGCCAAGAAACAGATGAAGGCTTTTGGCGAGTTTTTCAATAATCAGATTGAGTATGCAACAACAATAATCCTTAGCCGTTCTGAAGAGATGGATCAGGATAAATTGGATGAAACTGTAGCCATTCTTAAGGAAAAAAATGACAAGGCACTTCTCGTAACAACGTCTCTTGTCAAACTTGAGGGTGCTAAGATTTTATCTGCAATTGAAGGTAAAGAGAACCTCGAAGTAAGTATTAAAGCACTTGAGGCACATGAGGCTGATGAAAAAGAACATG
>JAGOLM010000026.1:0-4505 GCA_017994075.1 Lachnospiraceae bacterium | reverse complement strand
ATCATCATGCGGACGATATTTTTGACAGTATCGGAAAAGAGACAGCTCATATTTTTGAAAAAGCAAGGATTGAATCCGCGCTTAAAACTCTTTCAGAGACTGATGAATATGGAAATATCCTTAGATCTAAAGGAATGCTCCCTACAACCGACGGAAAGTGGGCTTATTTTGACTTCGTAGCTGGAGAATACGAGATAAGAGAAGGATCACCAGACGTAACAGGAAGAATTGTCATAATTGGAACTGATCTTAAGGAACATGAACTTTTTGAACTTTTTGGACTATAACATATTAGTTTTTACTTATTTTTAAATTTAATTGATGAAGAACAGCAATTTGGAGGAATAGCAAATGGCAGAAGTCCCCGTATATTTTTTTACCGGATTCATGGACAGTGGTAAAACATCTCTTGTTCAACAGACCTTGATCCAAAATGGATTTGCAGAGGATCTAGATAGTATTCTTATTATTTCCCTTGAAGATGGAGATGAAGAATATGATAAAGATGAGATGGACAAGATACATGCTAAGGTCATAAACCTTGACGAAGATACTTTTAATCTTGACAATCTAGAAAAACTTGATAAGGAATATCTGCCTGATTCTGTTTTTATTGAATATAATGGAACATGGGATCCTGAGAAGGTTTATGAAGAAGGTTTTCTCCCTAAGGATTGGATGATCGTTCAATCCCTTGCTACTGTAGATGCGACTACTTTTGACAGGTATCTGCTTAACATGAGACAGATGATGGTCAATCAGCTGAAAAAAGCAGAGGTCGTTATATTTAATAGATGTACTGATGATACTCCTAGAGCCAAGTTTAGAACAGGGATCAAGGCATTTAATAGACCTGCTCAGATTGCTTATGAGAGAGAAGACGGAACAATTGATGATAGACCTGATGAACTTCCATTTGATATTACCAAGGATGAAATCGAGATCAGTGATTCAGATTATGCCATTTGGTTTACAGATGTAATGGATAACCCTAAGAAGTATGACGGCAAGATCGTGTCTTTCCTTGCACTTGTATATAATCCCAAGGACGGAGATGGTAAGCTTAAGTCAGGAACAATTGTCCCTGGACGTTTTGCAATGACATGCTGTGTTGAGGATATTACTTTTCTAGGGTTGAAATGTAAGTATAAGGATTCGGATAAGATCGGTCATAAGAGTTGGATACACTTGAGGGCTAAGGTTAAAAACGAATTTTCAAGAGAATATAAGGGCAAAGGCCCTGTTTTATATCCTGTTTCCATAGAAGAAGCAGAGAAACCTGAGGATGAGCTGGTTTATTTTAATTAGTTGTTTATAAATATACCAATATTAAAACGTATAAAACATATCTCGGTTGATGATAAGAAGAAACTGTTATGATTAAGTTATGGAAGGAAAAACCATGTACAAGATTTTAAAAAAGAAGTTTTTAGCGGAAAAGATCTACGAATATGTTGTTGAAGCCCCTTTGGTTGCAAAATCGTGTCTTCCTGGACAGTTTATTATTGTGAAAATGGATGAAGAGGGTGAACGAATTCCGCTTACTATCTGTGATTATGATAGGCAAAATGGAACTGTAACAATAGTATTTCAGACGGTTGGAGCATCAACTCTTCGAATGACAGAGTTTGGTGAAGGGGATTCGTTTAGAGATTTTGTTGGTCCACTGGGTCAGCCTTCAGAACTTTGCATAGAAAAAAATCTCGATGATATTAAGAAAAAGAAAATTGTTTTTATAGCCGGAGGCGTTGGAACTGCACCTATATATCCCCAGGTCAAGTGGTTGCATGAGCATGGTATAGAATCCACAGTTATTATGGGATCTCGAAACAAAGAACTTCTTTTCTATACAGATAAGATGGAAAATGTGACTGGAGACCTTCACATTACAACGGATGATGGCTCATTTGGTTTCCATGGAATGGGAACTGATCAGTTACAGACTCTCGTGGATGCCGGTCAAAAATTCGACTGGTGCGTTGCAATCGGACCGATGATAATGATGAAATTCGTATGTCTGCTTACAAAGAAATTGGAGATTCATACAGTTGTGTCCATGAATCCAATAATGGTAGATGGAACCGGAATGTGTGGCGCCTGCAGACTCATAGTAGGCGGTGAAGTTAGATTCGCATGTGTAGATGGACCTGAGTTTGATGGACATTTGGTAGATTTTGACCTTGCAATAAAGAGACAGTCTCAGTACAAAACTGAAGAGGGCAGAAAGATGCTAGCCGTTCAAGAGGGCGATACACATCATGGTGGCTGTGGAAATTGCGGAGGTGACAGATAATGGACGTATTAAAGAGAATTCCGGCTGCTGAGCAGGATCCAGCTAAAAGAGCAAAGAATTTTGAAGAAGTCTGTATTGGATACACAGAGGAAGAAGCTGTTTTGGAGGCTGAGAGATGTCTTGATTGTAAAAATCCAAGATGTGTAGGCGGATGCCCGGTTTCTATCAATATTCCGGCATTTATCCAGGAAGTGAAAAATAGAAATTTTGAAAAGGCATATCAGATAATATCCGAATCATCCACCCTTCCTGCAGTCTGCGGAAGAGTGTGCCCTCAGGAAACTCAGTGTGAGGGAGTATGTATAAGGGGAATCAAGGGCGAACCAGTTGCAATAGGTAAGCTAGAGAGATTTGTAGCAGATTGGGCAAGAAATCATGATATCAAACCTTCTGCTCCTTTTGAAAAAAACGGGAAGAAAGTCGCAGTTATCGGCGCTGGTCCTTCAGGTCTTACATGCGCAGGAGATCTGGCAAAAAAAGGTTATGAAGTTACTATTTTTGAAGCTCTTCATGAGGCCGGCGGAGTCCTGGTATATGGTATTCCTGAATTCAGATTGCCCAAAGATGATGTTGTTAAAAAAGAAGTAGAAAACGTAATGGCTCTTGGAGTCAAGATTGAAATTGATGTGGTAGTTGGAAAAACTATAAATGTGGATGAACTCCTGAATGATATGGGATTTGATGCAATATTTATAGGATCTGGTGCAGGACTACCGAAATTCATGGGAATACCTGGTGAACAGTCAAATGGAGTATTCTCAGCCAATGAGTTCTTGACGAGGAATAATCTAATGAAGGCGTTTATGGATTACGATACACCTATTTGGAAGGGTAAAAAAGTCGTAGTTGTAGGCGGTGGAAACGTGGCTATGGATGCTGCTAGAACAGCTCTTCGTCTCGGAGGAGAAGTACATGTGGTTTATAGAAGAAGCATGGAAGAACTACCGGCTCGTAAGGAAGAAGTTCATCATGCAGAGCAAGAGGGAATAATATTTGATCTTCTTCAGAATCCTATTGAATTATTTGCTGACGAAAAGGGCTGGGTCAAGAGCATCAAGGTGATAAAAATGGAACTTGGTGAGCCTGATGAGTCAGGACGTAGAAGACCGGTTGAAATACCCGGAAGTGAATATGAGATTGATTGCGATACAGTGATCATGTCTCTTGGAACATCACCAAATCCTCTTATTTCATCAACAACTGATGGACTAGAGGTGAATCGAAGAGGCTGTATAATTGCCAGGGAAGAAAATGGTGAGACATCAAAGCAGGCTGTATATGCTGGTGGTGATGCTGTTACCGGTGCTGCAACAGTTATTCTTGCAATGGGGGCTGGAAAAGCAGCAGCAATGGGAATTGACGAATTTTTAAATAGATAGTATAAGTAGATAATTTAAACAAATAAAAAAATATAAATCAAAAAACCTGCATACTCTATGTACGCAGGTTTTTTATATGTCTTAAACTTTTTAATATATAAAACTTTTGATTTATATAAATACTTTTTGATATTACAATTTTAATAATTTTACTAATCTGTCATTTTGATCAGGAAGCAAAAAACAAAACCTTATAAATCGATTGCTTAATCCAATAAAATCGCTACAATCACGGATCATTAGTCCTGATTTAATGGCCTTTTCAAATATTTCTGTACTGGATAGATCGTTATCAAGTATTTTAAGAAGCATAAAATTAGCTTCTGGCTTATATGCTTTAAAGATCTTAGATTCTTTAAAGGCGCTAAACATTCTTATTCGTTCAAGATTCATTTTATCTGATATTTCTGAGATATAATCATTATCTGAAAACATAAACTGACCAGCAGCTTCTGCAATAGAACTAACAGCCCAAGGACTCATAGTATTTTTTAGATTTGTTTTTAAGATATCATTTCCGGTTATGGCATATCCAAGCCTAAGACCTGGACAACAGAAAAATTTGCTGGTACCTCTTAGTACAGATAGGTTATTATATCTATCAGTAAGTGAAGCTGCAGAATTTTTCGTGTGGTCAGCAACAAATTCTATATAGGTCTCGTCAATTATGACCTGAATATTTTTATTAAAACAATACTTAACAATATCTTCTATGTCCGATAGGGATATGAGTCTCGATGTTGGATTGTTAGGATTGCACATTATCAGAAGATTGGTATCATCGGTAAATGATTCCTCTAATTCTTTTATATTTAATTTAAAAACATGTTCAG
>JAGOLM010000025.1 GCA_017994075.1 Lachnospiraceae bacterium | reverse complement strand
TGTGACCCTCTGCTTGTAAGGCAGATGCTCTCCCAGCTGAGCTAAACTTCCATGCCGCATTGAACGACCGAAGATAAATATACCAAAAGTCATGTACTGTGTCAACTATAAAATTAAAATTTTATGCTATTTTTAATAATTTTATTTTGATGTATCTTAGAATAATGCTGTGGCAATTATATAATACAAAAATGCTATCAGCCATGCTATCAAGCATTGCCATATTACCACAATAACAGCCCACCTAGTACCTAGTTCTCTTTTTATCGAAGAAACTGATGCCACACATGGAGTATATAACAGACTGAATATCAACATTGATCCTGCTGCAATTGGTGTCATCACTGCCGTTATTCCGCCCTGGTTACTGTATAGGACTTCCAAGGTAGATACAACGCTTTCTTTTGCCATAAATCCACTAATGAGAGATGTACAAATTCTCCAATCTCCTAAACCGATCGGGTTAAAAAGAGGAGCCAATCCGTTAGCAATGAACGCCATCATGCTGTTCGCCGAATCTGTTACCAGATTGAACCTAAAGTCAAAGCTCTGTAGGAACCATACAATAATCGTAGCTATAAGTATAACCGAAAATGCCTTTTGTAAAAAGTCCTTGGCCTTTTCCCACATCAACTGTATCGTGCTTTTAAAACTTGGAAGTCTGTAATTCGGTAGCTCCATTACAAACGGAACTGCTTCACCCTTGAATAGAAATTTCTTGTAGATAAATGCTATCAGTATTCCCATTACTATTCCGAGTAAGTACAGACCTGTCATTATCAGGCCTCCTCTTCCCGGAAAGAATGCATTGACAAAAAAAGCATATATAGGCAATTTGGCTGTACAGCTCATAAATGGAGTCAGAAGAATTGTCATTCTTCTATCCCTTTCACTGGGAAGTGTCCTTGTGGACATTACAGCTGGAACAGTACATCCAAACCCTATGAGAAGAGGTACTATGCTGCGTCCAGATAACCCTATTTTACGTAACAGTTTATCCATAAAAAATGCTACTCTGGCTATATACCCGCTATCCTCTAGAAGCGATAGGAAAAAGAACATTGTTACGACAATAGGTAGAAAACTAAGTACGCTTCCAACTCCCTCAAATATTCCATTTATGACCAGATCATGAAGAACATTATTAACTCCGACGCTTTTCATTCCCGCATCTGTCAGTTCCGTTAGATACCCTATTCCACTTTGCATCAGTCCCTGAAGCAGCGCTCCAATGACATTAAATGTCAGATAAAAAACTAATGCCATCACACCAACAAAAATAGGAAGAGCTGTCCATTTTCCAGTAAGTATCTTATCGATTTTCTGGCTTCTCAGATGTTCCTTGCTCTCTTTAGGTTTGTTAATACATGCGCTACACACTTTTTCAATAAATGCGAATCGCATATCTGCGATTGCTGCACTTCTGTCTAGTCCTCTTTCTGTCTCCATCTGCCTTATGATGTGTTCTAGCATCTCCAGCTCATTTTCTTCCAGACCTAACTTATCAACAACTCTTTTATCGCCTTCTATTACTTTGCAAGCAACAAATCTAAGTGGCATTCCTGCTTTTTTTACGTGATCCTCAATAAGGTTAAGCACTCCATGAATACATCTATGAACTGCTCCGCCATGATCTTCTTCTGAACAAAAATCCTGTTCCAAAGGTCTTGTATCATACTTTGCCACATGCATAACATGCGCCACTAGCTCATCCACACCTTCATTTTTTGCCGCAGATATAGGAACAACCGGTACGCCTAACATCTCTTCCATTAAATTAATGTCTGCTGATCCACCATTCCCTATCAGTTCATCCATAACATTAAGAGCCACTACCATTGGGCGGCCCATCTCTAACAGCTGCATAGTAAGGTAAAGATTTCTCTCTACGTTTGTAGCATCAACTATATTTATAACTGCATCGGGTTTTTCATTCAGAACAAAATCTCTAGATACCAGTTCTTCACTAGAATACGGAGACATTGAATATACTCCGGGAAGATCAGTAATTGAAGTGTTTTTATGATTAATTATTGTACCATCTTTACGATCGACTGTTACTCCTGGGAAATTTCCAACATGTTGATTTGAACCTGTCAATCTGTTGAAAAGAGTTGTCTTACCACTATTTTGATTTCCAACCAAAGCGAATGTATATATATGATCCTCCGAATGGGAGTTTCTGCCTTGTTTGACGTGAGAGTCATTAATTGTTTCCTCACCTATAGCCGGGTGCTCTAGCTTCTTCTTTTTAATATCATTTTTTTTATCATTACATTCTTCATTATCTTTTTCGTAGGTCTTATTGATACTTATCTTACCTGCATCGTCTAATCTAAGCGTCAGTTCATATCCATGTATTCTGACCTCAACAGGATCTCCCATTGGCGCAAATTTTACTATTTTTACCTTAGCTCCAGGTATGATTCCCATATCCAGAAAATGCTGTCGAAGAGCACCCTCGCCCCCAACAGAATCTACATATGCACTTTCTCCGATTTTCAAATCTCTAAGTGTCATTTTATATCCTTGTCTGTACTGATCCGTATATCAGTTTACTATATTTTCATACTGATACTCTAAGTATCTTTACTTCATAAAAGCCTTAAGTACATCAACACTTGCTGCCATTTCTTTTAGTTTAGGCAGATTATTTTTCATATATTTTTTTAATTTTTCCAAATCTTCATCAGAGAATCCCTCGCTGGAGATTATTGAACACTCTGGTATCTTGCCTTCTGCTGTTCTGCCATTATCCTTAAATGTAACAAATGCATACCTGTTTCCTGTTTTTTTGTCTTCAAAAATTGATGACACCGACATATCAAACATATCCGATTCAGAATTCATATTTACTCCTTATGCATGAACGAGTCCTGCAACGCTCAGAATAAGTACAAGAGCTCCGAGTACTATTCTGTATACTCCAAACGGTTTAAAATCATGTTTTCTGATAAATTGCATAAAGTACTTGATCGTAATCATTGATACAATAAATGCAGTTACAGATCCAAGTAAAAGAATAGCTATTTCCTGTCCCGAAAATGAAAATCCAAATTTTAATAGTTTAAGCAGGCTTGCCCCAAACATTGTAGGAATTGCCAGGTAAAATGTATATTCTGCAGCTACCGGACGGGAAAGTCCGATTAATATTCCACCTATTATTGTTGCACCTGATCTAGATGTTCCCGGGATCATAGCAAGACATTGGAATATTCCTACTAGAAGTGCATGCTTCCATGTAATATGTGAGATATGATTGACCATGGGCTTTCTCTTGGCATTGTATATCTCAACGATAATAAAAAGGACACCATATACTATAAGCATTATTGATACAACTGTGGCATTATAGAGATGAGCATCCAACCAATCATCCAGCGGAAGTCCTATTACAATAGCCGGAATAACAGAAACAAGGATTTTACACCAAAGAACTATTCTGTCTGCATATATATATTTCGTCACAAAATTCTGAAATGATTTTCCTGAGGCATCTGTTGCAGGATTCTTAAATACAGGCTTTTCCGGTGCGTGTGACTTGGTATGAAACGGCCATAACTTATTAAAATAAATCACAACAACCGCCAATATTGCTCCTAGCTGAATAACTACATCAAACATTTCCATGAATTGATGAGACATATCCATAGGTAAAAAGCTGTTTACCAGAATAAGATGTCCTGTGCTGCTCACCGGAAGCCACTCTGTTATTCCCTCAACTATTCCAAGAAGTAGCGTTTTAAGTATTGTAATCATGATAATTCCCTTCTTTTGTTATCTAAGACTAACATATTATTTTTCCATTGTAAATACTCTTTAATTATTTTATTTAATATAACAAATATTTTCCGTTTATATTAGAAACCGCTGTAAAAAGTGTATTGCATTTTACATAAATATAAAAGGATATTTTTAAATTTTTTTATATACAGGATTTAACCAGTTGCACAAAAAAATCGAGTAGTTAGCCTACTCGATTTTCTATCATAGTTTAATACACCTTATTATAGCAATATCTTTATGAAAAATACTTGACTCCGGATTCAAATATCTTCATATCCTGCTGTCCGTATATATTGATTGCCACATGGTCTCCTCGTCTCTCTGCATGAGCCATCTTACCATATACTCTTCCATCAGGACTTGTTATTCCCTCAACTGCCATGTATGAACCATTTACATTCCATCTTTCATCCATAGTAACATTCCCCTCAGGATCGCAGTACTGTGTTGCTACTTGTCCGTTTAAAAACAGCTTTTTAAGGAGTTCTCTGCCTGCAACAAATCTACCTTCTCCGTGAGATGCAGGACTTACATACACTTCTCCAGGTACAGTATTCATATGCCATGGAGATTTATTTGAAGCTACTCTTAGATAGACTTCATGACTTATATGTCTTCCAATTGTGTTATATGTAAGGGTAGGCGCAGATTCATCCTGAGTCTTTATTACTCCATATGGAACCAATCCAAGCTTGACAAGTGCCTGAAATCCATTACAGATTCCAAGTACCAGTCCATCTCTTTCGTTTAACAATTTTTCTATTTCTTCTTTTATAACATCGTTTCTAAAGGCTGTAGCAAAGAACTTGGCACTACCCTCAGGCTCATCGCCTCCTGAAAATCCTCCTGGAAACATTACGATATTTGCATCCGCTATTGCCTTTTTATAAGCCAAAACCGAATCTCTAATCTCGGAATCATTTCTATTTCTAAAAACAATTACCTCAGCGTCAGCTCCTGCAGCTTCAAATGCTTTTGAACTGTCATATTCACAGTTAGTGCCTGGGAACACAGGTATAAATACCCTTGGCTTAACCCCCTTAATAATAGATGCACACTTTTCCTTTACATCATCTTTTCTGCTATATAATGATGTCAAAATCTCTTCATTACATTTTGATGAAATAGTCGGAAATACCTTTTCAAGGGGTTTCTCCCATGCACTGATAACATCTTCCATGTTGACTATCGTATCATGAAGCATGTATGTCTCGTCATCTGTTACGACGCCAATTTTTTTAACATATGAATATATATCTGATTTATCTTTAAGCTCTTCTATAAATACTGCCTCTGCTTGGGCATCTACTTCTACAACAACATTTCCGATATATGGTAGGAAAAGATCGTCTATTTCTATATTATTATCCAGTTTGAACCCTAATCTGTTTCCAAACCCCATCTTGACGATAGACTCTATTATTCCCTTTGATTCCACAGAATAAGCTGATCTGACATATTTCTTTTCTATTAAATCATGAATTTTCTCAAATGCCTTTGAATCAAAATGATAATCCGGTTCATCATACTTGTTTGTCTTCATGGAAAATACATAGATAGGATCTCCGGCCTTTTTGTATTCCGGCGTTATCACATTATGGCAATCCGATACATCTACCGCAAATGATACAAGTGTGGGAGGAACATCAATATCATTAAATGTTCCACTCATAGAATCTTTGCCTCCAATAGATGCAAGTCCTAGTTCCAATTGTGATCTATATGCGCCTAACAGTGCTGCCAGAGGCTGACTCCAACGCTCTGGTTCATCCCACATCCTTCGGAAATATTCCTGAAAAGTAAAATGTATATTTTTATAATCTCCACCCATTGCAACTATTTTAGAAACTGATGATAGAACTGCATATTGAGCTCCGTGATATGGACTCCATGTGCTCAGATAAGGATCAAATCCATACGACATCATAGTAACCGCATCACAAATATGATTTCCAACCGGAAGCTTGGATACCATTCCCTGAATCTCTGTGTCCTGATATTTTCCACCATAGGGCATCGTAACCGTGGAAGCTCCGATAGATGAATCGAACATCTCCACAAGACCCTTTTCACTAGCAGAGTTTAAATCTGAAACAGTATCTAAAACTGCTGTTCTAATATCATTTTTTTCAAGATCTTCCTTAACTGACTTGGTAGAAACCATCTTTAAAAAGCATTTTTTCTCATCAGGCATCAGAACTCTTACGTCAGTTTCCTGATGTGCCCCATTTGTATCAATGAACGCACGGCTCATATTGACGATTTCTTTTCCTCGCCATGTGATTACCATTCTTGGTTCCTTGGTTACTACAGCAACCTCAACAGCCTCTAGATTTTCTTCTCCTGCATATTTTAAGAATGTGTCTACATCTTTTGGTGATACTACAACAGCCATTCTCTCCTGAGACTCTGAAATGGCAAGTTCCGTTCCATTTAATCCTGCATATTTTTTAGGAACTTTATCAAGGTCTATCATTAGTCCCAGAGCTAATTCTCCGATAGCTACTGATACACCACCCGCACCAAAATCGTTACATTTCTTGATTATGTAAGAGACCTCTTCACGCTTAAACAGTCTCTGTATCTTCCTCTCTGTCGGAGGATTACCCTTTTGGACTTCAGCCCCACATTCCTCTGTTGACTTAGTCGTATGTGCCTTAGATGAGCCTGTTGCTCCACCTATTCCGTCTCGTCCAGTCCGTCCTCCTAAGAGTATGATCCTGTCTCCCGGCTCTGAATCTAAACGTCTTACAGCCTTTCTTGGTGCGGCTCCCATTACTGCGCCGATTTCCATTCTCTTGGCCTTATAGTTAGGGTGATATATTTCTTTCACATATCCAGTAGCCAGACCTATCTGATTGCCGTAGGAACTATAACCATGAGCTGCCTCTTTTACCAACTTCTTCTGTGGTAATTTTCCCTCCAGTGTTTCAGACATAGGAACTGTAGGATCTGATGCTCCTGTTATTCTCATAGCCTGATATACATATGTCCTCCCTGAAAGAGGATCTCTAATAGCTCCGCCTAAGCATGTAGCGGCACCACCAAATGGTTCTATCTCAGTAGGATGGTTATGGGTCTCATTTTTAAAATTAATAAGCCACTCTTCCGTCACATCATCGATTTTGACGGGAACAACTATTGAGCATGCATTGATTTCATCAGATTCTTCCTGATCCGTCAGTTTTCCATCATGCTTTAGTTTTTTCATACCCATAAGTGCAATATCCATAAGGCATACAAATTTATCTTCACGGTCCTTGTATATAACCTTGAAGTTATCCTGATAGTCATTATAGGTTTCTTCGATAGCAGGCCTGTAATATCCATCCTCAAATGTAATATTTTTTAATTCTGTTGAAAATGTAGTGTGACGACAATGATCTGACCAATAAGTATCAAGAACTCTGATCTCTGTCATAGAAGGGTCTCTTTTTTCTTCATTTTTAAAATAATTTCTAATATGAAGAAAATCATTAAATGTCATAGCCATATTAAAGGATTCATGGAGACTTTTTAATTTATCTTCACTTTCAGAGATAAATCCATCCAATATTTCTATATCTGCAGGCTCTTTATAGTTATCCCTTAGTGTATCAGGCTTTTCCATGCCTATATCTCTTGAATCTACCGGATTTATGCAATGTTTTTTTACTGCTTCAAATTCTTCATCCGTAATATTTCCCTGAATCACATATGTAATTGCTGTTTTAATAATGGGATTTTTCTCTTCACCCAAGAGCTTGACGCACTGAATTGCAGAATCGGCTCTTTGATCGAACTGTCCCGGAAGAAACTCTACAGAGAATATTCTTCCTGTATAGTCAAATTTTTCCATATATATATTGTCTACGGGTGGTTCTGAGAAGACTGTATGAAGGGCTTTTTCAAAAATATCATCGGAGATATTTTCAACATCATATCTATTTAAGATACGAATATCTGTTATATCCATTAAACCGAGATAATTTCTAAGCTCGTCCAAGGTCTCTGCCTTCTTAACTGCATACTGCGACTTCTTTTCGACAAAAATACGTCTAACGCCTGTCATATCTGTCCTCCTATATTTAATTTTCTGATTTGATTGATCATGCTCCTCTTGCTTGGAAGCAAAATCCTTCCAAAGTATATCACATTTACGCCTGGAATCTATACCGATTTTTAGTATAAAAAAAAGGACAATTGGCACTTGAAATTCGTTAACTTTACTTTTCGAAACAAAACATTATTTATTTTCTATCCAGAACTCATCTACCATTTTTCCAACAGAATTTATATCACAGATTCCCAGATTCCCCCATTCATTGGGAAAAATCTGTCGATATTCATACCGCTGAAATCTATTGTCAAGAAGAGCTACTACGCCTCTGTCATCAACCGTTCTAATGAGTCTTCCTGCCGCCTGAAGCACCTTGCACATTCCTGGATACAAGTATGAATAATCAAATCCACTTCTAGGGCGGATATTGTCAAAGTAACCTTTTAGAATCTCTCTTTCAGTTCCAATCATCGGAAGACCTGTTCCTACTATGATAACTCCTATCAAACGATTTCCGGTCAGATCTATTCCTTCGGAATATAATCCACCCATAACTGAAAAAGCCACCATGGATTCCTCTGGATCTTCTTCAAAAGAATCTAAGAAGTCCTGTTTTTCCTTTTCAGAGCTATCCCTCCTCTGAAGCATGATCTTACCCTTGAAACCATAGCTGGTGAACCTGTCATAAACATCCTCTAACAATCTATATGATGGGAAAAAAACAATATAATTTCCTGTTTTCTTTCTTATGATCTCATATATATACATAGCATATCTGTCATACATATTGTTTGAACGTTCTGTATATTTCGTTGTAACATCTGAACCAATCAGTATCTTCTTTTGATTATCGGAAAAGACTGTTTTTGCATATACAGCATATGGATGTTCTGCTGTACATAATAATTTGCCATAGTAATTCATAGGTAGAAGTGTGGCTGAGAAAAATACAGTACATCTGGATCTGTCAAGCCTTTCTTGTAAGAGTCTCGATGGATCCATACAAAACAAATGAATAACGAACCGTCCTGCTTCATCTGTCTCTGTATAGATAATATATTTTTCATCATAACCATCAAAAAGATTTCTAAATGACCTTAGTTTAAAATAAAAATCCCTGACAACATCCTCACTTTCGAAATAAATTTTACGTTCAAAAAACTTCTCCATATCAGATAACAGTCCAAGTACCTTAAACATAAATGAGTCAATATCTTTATGTTCCATATAGTTCTGATTCTCTTTTTTCCACTCTACCAAGGCTCTATTACATGTTGCAAGATCCTTCGCAATGTTCTTATCAAGATCTTTAATAATCTTTTTAACTGCGAGAAAATCTTCTTTATAAAGGGTCTCGCTATACATAGAGCGTCCCCTATCCACCAGATTATGAGCCTCGTCTATCAGAAATACATATTTATCACTATTTGCTTCGCCAAAAAATCTCTTTAGGTAAGAAGTTGGGTGAAACACATAATTATAATCACCTATAATAACATCACACCAAAGCGCAATATCCAAAGAAAATTCGAAAGGACATACTTTATATTTTTCAGCATAAAAAATAACGGTACCCTTAGTTATAATGTCATTTTCCGTAATTATCTTATATACGGCGTCATTAACTCTGTCAAAATGTCCCTTGGCATATTCACAGTAATCCGAATTACAGTGTCTCTCCTCCATAGGGCATATTCTGTCCTTTGCTGTTAGTTCTATGGATTTTAAGCGTCCACTATTTTCTTCCAACAGTTTAAGTGTATCTATTGCAACTGTTTTGGTAACTGTCTTCCCTGTCAGATAGAAAATTCTATCCGTCATTCCCCGTCCTAATGACTGAATCGACGGATAGATTGTCGATACTGTCTTACCGGATCCTGTAGGCGCCTGTATAAATAAAATATTTTCCTCTGTTATGGCTTTATATACATCACCTACTAATTTTCTCTGTCCATTTCTATATTCGTAAGGGAAGTTCATTTTCAAAATTGAATTATTTCTTTTGATTTTCCATTCAAATGAAAAATCTGCCCATTTTTTATATAGTCTCATTACCTCATTCCAGAATTCAATGAGGGTATCACAGGAATATTCCTCTTCAAAGATTTTGATAGCTTCTGTATCTAGATTACAATAAGTCATTCTGATATTAATTGAATCAATCCCATAATCCTTGCACAAAATATAAGCGTAGCATTTTGCCTGAGCCAGATGAACATAGATAGGTTCTTCTAGTCTATCAAAATCCATATATGTGCCTTTTATTTCCTCTACCATGACAGGGATTTCTATTAAATCCGATTCCGAAGATTCTGATGTATTTGAATTCGGCTCGTACTGAATGCCATCAGCTCTTCCGTCAATCAGAAGATCATATTTATCAAATGGAATCAGAGTTTTTAGCCCTACTTCCGGTACATACCCTGCATTTCTGGATTCCTGAATCTTTTTATGGATTCTCTGGCCCTCGCGCATAGAAAGGACAGGGTCTACTGAACCCTGTCCTTCATCTATATCTCCAGAACGAAATATAAATTCCACTAGTTTTCGGACTGAAATATGAAGTTTTTCTCTACTTATATCTTCCATTTACTCTTCTACATCTGTGCCATACCGAATTCGATTCTTATATCTCTATTCTGATACAAGCTGTCAAACTCATTTAAGATTCTTCTTATAACTGCCTCTGCTTTTGAATTCTCCGCATCCATAAGAAGAATAATAAGCTGATTCGATGAATACTTAGTCGAAACATCTTCTCTATTTAAAAAACCAGATATTGCAGCACTAAGTGCTTCAACAGCCTTTTCAACATCAGGATGCTCAACATTTTCATTTTTATTAATAAGATTGACAGTAAAAAGAACTACCTGAACATCCCTATGATTTCTGTCAATACTTCTTTTTATATAATTATAAATATAGTGAAAACTGTCATATTCCACGAAATATGATCCTCTATTGTCATCATTTCGTCTCATTACCGCATTCAAATATTCCAATCCAGATTTCTTTTCTGCTCTTACTCTCTCAGCATTTCGCTGATCTCTAAAAAAATAAAATGACTTCTTCCCATTTTGTTTTATAAAATATAGTGCCTTGTCAGCATTGGTATATAACGTTGTAAAATTAGTACCATCTTCCGGTGCAACGGCTATTCCAATTGAAACAGATGTATCTATGCAAATATTTAAATTGGCAATTTTCTTATTCATTTCATAGATAATTCCTTTAGCTTTTTGTTCTAAGTCTTTTCTCGCAGTGAGATTTCTAAAATAAAGTATAAATTCATCACCACTCAATCGACAACAAATATCATCTTCAGATGCAAAACGAAGTAAAATATCTGCAAATATGCTTAAGACCTTATCACCGGTAGCATGACCATAATTGTCATTTATCTGTTTGAAATTATCCATGTCCATCATGAAAAGCGTACCATTTCCGACAGATAACAGATGCCTGTTTATGGCATCCTCGGTGAATGCTCTGTTCCATAATCCTGTAAGTGGATCTTTTAATGCATCAATTTTAATTTTGGCTGCTTCTATTGTTGTTCGTTCCAACTTCTCAGAAAGATGTTGTCTATACTCTTCAATCTCCAGTATTCTTCCCACTCTTTGTCTCAACACCTCAGGTAGAAATGGCTTGGATATAAAATCTACAGCTCCCTCATGAAAACATTTCGTTTCTGTCTTTGCATCATTATCTGCAGTCAAAAAAATAACCGGAACACCAATACCATTTTCTTTTTCTCTAACATAATGAAGCGTCTCAAATCCGTCAATATCAGGCATCTTTATATCTAATAAAAGTATATCAAATTTGTTTTTTTCTAAAAGCGTTAGTGCTTCGTATCCACTTTCCACTCCTGTCACATCGCAGAATGCCTTTAGTGTGATCTCAGCTATTTTAAGGTTAGTTTTATCATCATCAACAATCAATGCACTTTTCATTGAAGTATCTCTTTCCATCACTTTTTTCTTATAAAAAAATTAGTTATTGCATGTTTTTCTTTTCGAAAATATAGTTCTTACATGATATCACATTATTAATAAAATTTGTTTTTTTATATTCTCATGTACTATTAAGTATGCAATAATTTATAATGAAATGGAATGTACATCATAAATCATATTAAACTTTATAGATAAATTATATGGAAGGACTATTATGCAAAAATTTGTTAGTGACTATATGGAAGGGGCTCACCCCAATATTCTAAAGCGTCTTGCTGAGACAAATATGGATAAATATGATGGATATGGAAATGATACTATTTCTCAATCTGCCAAGGAACGCATTCAAAAATTAATAGGTAAAAAAGATGCAGAAATATATTTCCTGGTAGGTGGGACTCAGACCAATGAAACGGTCATTAGCACAATGCTAATGCCATATCAAGGCGTAATTGCTGTCAATACAGGGCATATCAATACCCATGAGGCAGGTGCCATTGAACATGGTGGTCACAAGGTTCTTACCATTAATGGCGTAGATGGGAAACTCTCTGCTGATAAAATTGATGAATATGTAAGTCTTTTTTACAAAGACTCCAATCACACTCATGAAGTATTTCCCGGAATGGTATATATTTCCTTTCCCTCCGAATATGGTACCATCTATTCCAAATCAGAACTTCTAGATATACGAAAAGTATGTGATAAATATGACATGAAACTATTTATTGATGGTGCAAGATTAGGATATGGACTTACTTGCGATGAGTGCAACGTCACAATTACAGATATTTCTGACGTAGCCGATGTCTTCTCCATTGGAGGTACGAAAATCGGAGCTCTTTTTGGTGAAGCCGTAGTTTTTCCAGGGCCTAATACAATACAGCATTTTTATACAATGATTAAAACTCATGGTGCAATGCTCGCAAAAGGATGGCTCTTAGGTATCCAGTTTGACGAACTTTTCAAGAATGATCTTTATTTTACAATCTCAAAAAATGCCAATACATGTGCCTCTAGAATCAAAAATGAACTGATCAAAAGAGGAAGATCTTTTTATATTGACTCTCCGACAAATCAGATTTTTCCTATTGTTTCTCCTGAAGAAGCTCATGCTTTGGATTCCAAGGTCTCATATGGTTTTATGGAGACTCTACCTGACGGCAATCTAGTAATTCGATTCTGTACAAGCTGGGCAACCACCTCGGAGGATGTGGATAAATTACTTAAAATTATTGATGAAGTTTTATAATAACTAATATATTTTAATAGTATATAAATGTAAAAAATATGATTTTACACTTGGTGTCCAGTTGCCACTTAGTTCATGGTAACCGGTTCAAGGTGAAATCATATTTTTATTTTTTATTTTTTATTTTTTATTTTTTATTAATTATAGAAATACTTATTAAAGGATAACACAATTTTTTCCCTGATTCTTACCCTCGTAATTTTTAGAATCAGCCATTTTTATCCATGATTCTACAGTATCTCCATCTTCATAACGTGCAGCACCTATTGTAACCATTACATGCATAATCTGTTTTTCATATGTAAAATTCTCTTTAGAAATATTATTTCTGACAGTTTCCATTATCTTTTTTGGTTCATCTTCAGGTTCACTTCCAATGATTAAAAACTCTTCACCGCCCCATCGTCCCACCGTACATCCGTGGCATGTTTCCTTGATGATATGTGACACTCTTCTAAATGCATAATTCAAAAGAAATGTTAGTGGCATCAAAATCATTGTATAGTAGAAAAACCCTGCTCTATTTCCCAAAAGAACAGATCCTATCGTCATAAATACCAACACCTGTGAATAAGCCAAAATCTCGTATAAAAATATTTTTCTTGTTTCTATCAGCGCTCTCATAGATATATAGAAAACAATACTAAAAATATCAAAATATAGAAGTATAGGAATATCAAAGACAAGGAAAAAAATCAACAGAAAGAAATGAGCCAGTACCATCACCAGATTTTCTCTGCGGGCAATCTGATAAGGATCATCCAAATAATAATCCATTAAAAAACGAATAATTCGCATCTAAACCCTCAATTATCAACAAAACAAATTTTTACAATAGCGTGTTTCTTTACCAATAGCAATTTATTATATAATTATATTAACTACACATCAATCTATTTTAACAATTATTTACTTTGTATTATTACTATTAAAAAAACCGGTTCAAATCCTTTTATAAGGTTTAAACCGGTTTTTTATATAAATTTTAAATATAGTGACCATTTGAACTGATTTTCAATCTGTTCATAGCTCTTGAAAGAGTTGCCTTTGTGTGCTCATATTCAACCTGACTTTGTTTCTGTCTAAGTCTTTCTTCTGCTCGCTCTTTCGCCTCTCTGGCCCTGTTGGCATCAATATCCTCTGGCTTTTCTGCCGAGCTTGTAAGGACACTTAATCTATTGTTTATCATAGTCCCTACGCCACTAGCCATTACGCCTAGCAATTTTGTACCATCCACAAGAGTAATAGAGAATGGTCCACCCTCTATTAACATGATTCTGTTCTCATGATGAGCCTGAATTGATGAAAAACCATCAGAAAACGGTAGCACGACTTCTTTTACATAGCCTTCATAAAATACAGAATTACATGCAATTATTGAAGCAAAAAACCGCTTTTTATCTGCCATACATTCCTCGGATCTAAATAATAAGTTACATTACATGCTCTTCGATTTTTCAATGACATCATCAATATTTCCGACATTGAAAAATGCATTTTCTGGATATTTATCCATATCTCCGCCAATAATAGCCTCAAATCCCTTGATAGTCTCTTCAACGGGAACGAATTTTCCAGGTACTCCCGTAAAATTCTCTGCTACATGGAAAGGCTGAGATAAGAATCTCTGCATCTTTCTTGCTCTGTATACAGTAGCTCTATCATTATCAGAAAGCTCTTCCATACCAAGAATTGCAATAATATCCTGAAGTTCAGTATACTTCTGCAAAATCTCCTGTGTTTTTCTGGCTACATTATAGTGTCTCTCTCCGACGGTATCAGCTTCAAGTATTCTTGAGCTTGATTCCAAAGGATCAACAGCAGGATAAATACCTTGCTCAACAATTTTTCTAGAAAGAACTGTTGTTGCATCAAGGTGAGCAAATGTTGTTGCAGGAGCTGGATCTGTCAAGTCATCTGCAGGTACATATACTGCCTGAACTGAAGTAACAGAACCATTCTTAGTTGAAGCAATTCTTTCCTGAATTTCTCCAAGATCTGTAGCCAAAGTGGGCTGATATCCAACTGCCGACGGCATACGTCCTAAAAGTGATGAAACTTCTGAACCTGCCTGAATAAATCTAAAAATATTATCAATAAACAAAAGAACATTTCTATGCTGAACATCACGGAAATATTCTGCCATTGTGAGCCCTGTTTCAGCGACTCTCATACGAGCGCCAGGCGGCTCATTCATCTGACCAAATACCAAAGCAGTTTTATCGATTACACCACTTTCTTTCATTTCTGTCCAGAGATCATTTCCTTCTCTTGAACGCTCTCCTACACCTGTAAAAATAGAATATCCGCCATGTTCAGATGCGATATTCTGAATAAGTTCCTGAATAAGAACTGTTTTTCCAACACCGGCTCCACCGAAGAGTCCTATCTTACCACCTTTTGAATAAGGTGCCAAAAGATCAATAACTTTAATTCCTGTTTCAAGAATTTCAACAACCGGGCTCTGGTCTGCAAATGAAGGCGGATTTCTGTGAATCTGCCATTTTTCACCAGAATCTAGAGATTCTCCACCATCAAGTGTATCGCCTAAGACATCAAATAGTCTTCCCAGTGTTTTTTCTCCAACCGGAACCTTAATTCCACCGCCTTCACAAATAACTTCCATATCTCTATGGAGTCCCTCACTTGCTGACAACATAATACAGCGGCATGTCATATTACCAATGTGTTCTGCAACTTCCATTACGCACTTTGAGCCATTGTTATCAACTGTAAGTGCATCTTTAATGAAAGGTAGCTCACCGTTTTCAAATCGTACGTCGACTACAGGTCCCTGTACTGCGACGATTTTTCCTTTGTTCATATTAATTCGCTCCCATCAGACTCTCTTTGATTTCGCACCTGCCACAACCTCGGTTATTTCCTGAGTTATAGCTGCCTGTCTGGCTCTCTGATATTTCCTCTGAAGGTCATTCAACATATCCTTTGCACTGTCAATGGAGTTTTGCATAGCCTGCATTCTTGCGAAGTGTTCTGACGCAAAAGACTCCACCAATGCTCCATATATCTCTCCAATTACAAATAGTGGTGCAAGCTCACCGAAGAAATCTTCAAAACCCATTACCGAAATCATGTTTTCCTGATATATATCTGTAAGATTAGAATAGAGTCCAGGATTATCCTCTATCTGTGGAGTCTGAAGCGGAAGAAGCGTTTCAAACTGAGTTTCAAGCTGCATAGATGAAGTCATTTCTGTGTAAATAATATCAATTTCATCTATCTCACCTGATATGTAACTTTCAAGAACTCTATCAGCAATAATTCTGGCTCTATGCATTGTTGGGTTCTGTGCTGTGTAATGGAATTGTGTATCTACATCCATTCCCTTACTCTCACAATAATGTCGTCCAACTTCTCCAACTACAAACAATTTGTTGTCAGGATTAACACTAATCAGTTCCTCTGCCATTTTAAGAATATTATGATTATATCCACCTGCCAGGCCCTTATCAGCCGTAACGACTATATAACCAATCTTTTTCTTCTTAATTGTTTTTTCATTCTTCAGAAGAAAAACGCTGTCCAACTTACCTGGATCTATATGTCTTAAAAGTCTACTGATAGTACTCTGTAGCTTAAAATAATATGGTTCTGAATCAACAAGCAATTTTTTTGCCTGGGTAAGTTTTGCAGAAGAAATCATATACATGGCATTGGTAATCTTTAGAGTATCGGAAACACTTTTTATTCTTTTTCTAATTTCCTGTTCTCCAGCCATTATTACTCCTTATTTTCGGACTCGTACTCCTGTACAAATTCTTCTCCACCTGATACGATTTCGGCTCTCGCTTCATCAGTCAAATCTCCAGTAGATTCTATTTGATCTATAAGAGCTTTTTTATTTAAATGGAACCATTCAAGTATTCTTCCGGCAAAAACCTTAGTTTCTTCATTTTTAACCTTCAGGAATATCTTTCCAGATGCCAATGTCAGGAGAATAGCCTGATCTATCATAGATCTAGGATGTTCCAACGGCTGTTTCAAAAGTTCCATTAGAACATCACCATATTTAAGCTGCTCTTTTGTAGCAGAGTCCAGATCCGATGAAAACTGTGTAAATACCTGAATCTCACGGTACTGGGCCAAATCAATACGAATTGTACCTGATGCCTTTTTCATTGCCTTGCTCTGAGCTGCTCCACCTACTCGGGAAACAGACAGACCAACGTTAACTGCAGGTCGCATACCTGCATTAAACAGGTCACTTTCCAAGAAAATCTGACCATCTGTTATTGAAATTACATTTGTAGGGATATAAGCAGATACATCACCACCCTGCGTCTCAATAATAGGAAGTGCTGTTATAGAACCTCCGCCTAACTCATTAGATAGTCTGCTAGATCTCTCCAATAATCTACTATGAAGATAGAAAACATCTCCAGGATAAGCCTCTCGTCCGGGAGACCTCTCAAGAAGTAGTGAAATTGCTCTATATGCAACTGCATGCTTTGAAAGATCATCGTATACAATCAAAACATCCTTACCCTTATGCATAAAATACTCAGCCAAAGATGTTCCTGCATATGGAGAAATATACTGAAGAGATGCTGAATCACTTGCCATAGAAGCAACAATAGTCGTATATGAAAGTGCGTTATGTCTCTTCAACATATCTACGATTCTGGCAACAGTTGACGCCTTCTGACCTATGGCTACATAGATACAAATAACATCCTTACCCTTCTGATTGATAATGGTATCTGTCGCTATCGATGTTTTTCCGGTCTGACGATCACCGATAATAAGTTCTCTCTGTCCTCTTCCAATTGGGAACATGGAATCTATTGCAAGAATTCCTGTTTCCATTGGCTGGTTAACTGACTGTCTGTCAACTATTCCAGGTGCAGGCGACTCAATTGGCATAAAATCATCAGCTTGAATATCTCCAAGACCATCTATTGGTGCTCCAAGAGAATTAATAACTCTTCCGAGATACTCATCAGACACTGGAACTCCGGCTTTTTTCTTTGTTCTAGTGACCTTTGTTCCCTCACGAATCTTACTATCATCGCCGAGAACGATTATTCCTATCCTGTCTTCTCTTATATCTTGGACAAGTCCTTTGGTGCCATCTTCAAATACTACGATTTCACCATACATAGCATGATCGATTCCATAGACTCCGGCAATGCCATCACCTATTGTAATAACACTACCAACTTCATGCTCTGTAGAAAGGATTTCATAATTATTTATTTCTTCTTTTAAGATCGAAATGATCTCATCTGAACGTATGGAACTCAAATTTTTGCTCCTTTTCGTTTTCTTTTGTGTAATTAGCACACCAACTACTTCTGCTTTTTGATGCCCTTTGATAACTTATCAATTCTTCCTTTAAGTGAATAGTCAATTTCTTTATCATCAACTTTTAAAATAAATCCTCTTAAAAGTTCTGGATTGATCGTAATCTTTATATCAGGGTTCTCAATACCATAAACTAAATTAACTGAAGTTTTAACTTTATCAAGTTCCGCGCTTTCAGGCGTTTTTGCTGCAATAAGTTCAATTACTTTAGAACTTCCAGATTCACTCTTAAGCCTCATATAAATCTCAAAAATATCTGAGATTTTATTGCACAACCCATTATCCGTAATTAAAAACATAAAGTTTTTAAAATTACCATCAAAGATTCTGGATAAACAAGCCTTCTTTTCCGCAGCGAGAACACTAGGATTCTGAAGGACATCCAATAATTCCGGCGAACCCAAAACTATTTTAAATCCTTCCTCTGCAGCATCAACCTGTATATCTGAACTAAAAAGAGCTCTGGCATAAACTTCTGAATCAGGAATCATATGTCAACTCCTTTCTAAGATCTAGCCACATTTTTCTTTTTTGAATCTTCCATCATCTTCTCATAAGCATTCTTGTCAAAGTCAGAATTGCCGTCCGAAAGAACTTTTCTCGAAACAGCCATTGCAAGTTCAGCTATCTCTGTCTGAGCATTTCTCATAGCAAGATTCTTATCTCTTTCAACAGCCTTATGAGCTTCTGATATGATCTCTTCTGCTTCAATTTTAGCTTCATCTACTTTTTTATCATATATCATTTGAGCATCTTCATCAGCCTGTTTGAGTTTTGATGCTGCCTCTTGCTTCAAAGCACGCAGCTTTTCTTCATACTCATTCTGAGCCTTTTCTGCCTCGTTCTTCGTATCCTCTGCTTCTTTGTAAGAATCAGAAATTTTCTTTTCTCTTGCATCAATTACATTTTGAATTGGCATAAAGAGAAATTTTCGAAGGACAAAGTATATGACAAATATATTGATGACTGTAAAAATTAAACCATCAATCCTAAGCATATTTTCTCTCTCGTTTCTTTTCTTATTGATAAACAATACGTTTTGATATTTGATATCAAGCTTAATAAATAATAATCTTTATTAAATATAATATTCTTTTTAGCTTGATAATCTTTTCTCTTAATAATCAATTTCTTTATTTAAGGAAAAGAATAATCATAATACCAATTACAAATCCATAAATAGCTGTTGCCTCTGCAAGTGCACAGCCAAGAAGAAGGTTCTTTGATATTTTTGACTCTGCTTCAGGCTGACGAGCTATTGCATCTACGGCTCCCTTTGTTGCCAATCCAATTCCAAGTCCTGCTCCAATTCCTGTAAGTGCTGCGATTCCTGCTCCTAATGCTACCATGCTCATTTTGAACATCCTTTCTATTGATGTTTATAAACACCATTTAAAACCATTTTTTTAATTAATTAGAAACTTTATTTAACTTACAAACTTAACCAATAGCAAATACCGACGTTCTATTCGTCAGCATTTATCGCTTCTTTAATAAAAAGCGATGTCAAAAATACAAAAACATATGCCTGAATAAGACCATCAAAAATATCAAAATACAAACTGAAGATCCCAGGTACAACAGCAGGCAAAGCCTGTTCCAGAAGCTTCATTACAACAAAAGCACCAAGCACATTACCAAAAAGTCTCATGCAAAGTGACAATGGTCTAATAATAATTTCAAGTACATTAAGTGGTGCAATTATTGGAAGTGGTTCAGCAAAACTCTTTGCCCATCCCTTAACTCCTCTTGCCCTTATTCCTGATATTTCAATCAGTAATATACTTAAAATTGACAATGCAGCTGTTACTCCAAGATCTTTTGTTGGGGGCTTAAATCCGAAGATTCCAAAGACATTAGCAACTCCAATGTAAATCGCAACTGCCATAAGATAATATATGTATTGCTTTCCTTTTTCGCCAAGCAATGATTCAAAGAATCCATATATTTTAAGATATATACTTTCCAAAAGTAATTGTTTTCTTCCCGGATTATCTACCTTTAAATTTCTGCTTATAAAAAAGCAAAAAACAAAAAGTAGGACCATAATGATCCATGTCACTACTACTGATTCCGGTACCTTGATTCCTCCAAAAATAGGTATGGAAAAGACTGTATCAACATTCAGCTCTTTAAGAAGCTCTTGAGCTAACGAGTCCAAGGCCGTCACCTTCTTTCTCTATTAAAATTTAAAAATGCGTTTTGTAACAGATAATCACTAAATATTGTTTCAGTTCTTTGAAAACATATTTTTTGATTAGTAGAAAACGTACGAGTAAAAGAGATTGTATTACATCATAAACATGTTTGTAAGTCATTTATTTGATTCTGTTTTATGATTCATACATATTACCACAAAGATATTAGAATGAACACATAAACTTTTATTTTATTTGTGTTTTTGATTTATATATTTTCCCCTATTTATGTATATATATTCAACTATGTTTTTAGTCCACTATAAAATTATAATAATCAACATAAATATTATATAATAGGGTATATTTTTATTTAAAATTAATATATAAAGAATGTATATCAAGTTCTTATTTATACATAGAGAATGTTTATTAAGTTCTTATTTATATGTAGAGAATATGTTCTGATTTCATATTTTATGTAATTATTTTTTAACTAGATCATTTTTTAGTTCAATTTCGATTTATAACTCCAAATCATTTTCTAGTTCATTTCCAATAAATGCCTCTTCTATTTTCTTTGGAATATATCTGACATCACTGACTGTATAAACTGTCACAAAAGCATTTGGTTCAAATTCCTGAAGATAATTAAACAGTATCTGATACTCATTCTTATCTACTATGGTTATTATTTCACTTCGCTTTTCACATTTATACCCACCAGTAATTTCATAAATAGAAGCACCACTATGTAAATTATTAATTATATAATTTCTAGTTTTCTCAATATTCTTTGGAATTATGCACACACGCCTTTTAATATTATGATCAAAAATAAAATGATCAAGAACAAGTCCATTTACATATGTTCCTACAATACTTATTATAACAATTTTGTGGTTATACGCAAAAGCAGATGAAAATGCAATTACCATTCCGGCAATTGAAAGTGCTTTTCCAAAACTAATATGTAAATATTTGTTCATGATTTTTGCAACAATATCTAGTCCACCAGAAGAAGCATTCATATTAAATAAAATACTAAGACCAATACTTGACAAAAAAATGTATGCAATAACATCAAGTGTAATATCTCCAGTAAAAGAACTTCTCTTTGGCAAGAAACTCTCATATAGGCCAATTATTATCGGAAGGCATACTGTTGTATACACTGTTTTTGCTCCAAACTCTTTTCCGCAAAACATAAATCCTAATAACAAAAGCGCAACATTAATTACTAACATAATAAGTGCAACTGAATAAGGCATAAAATGATTTAAGATTATTGCAAGACCTGCAATACTACTTATTGCACAATTTGACGGTTCCAAGAAGAAGAATACTCCTGTTGCCACAATTGCAGAACCCAATGTAAGCATAAATATTTCATATATAACTTTTTTAATATCTGTTTTCATCACAATAACTCCTCAAGCATAATAGAGTCGCTTTTTAACGAATAACAGTATAACAGATACGTTGAATAATGTTCATAGTTTTTAACATAAAATGTAATACACTTCATGTTGCAATATTGTCACATATAAAATTTCATTTTTATGTATTTTTACAATTTCAAAATGATATTTTTGCAAGAAATTGATTACAGATATTCATTTTAATGTTTTTAATGCATTCTTGATCTTATTTAAAAAAACTTTTAATAGTAAATAAATAAAAAGCACTGCAAATCGCTTATAAACAGCAATTTGCAGTGCTTTTTTAACCAGGGGCAGAAGGACTTGAACCCTCGACATTTGGTTTTGGAGACCAACGTTCTACCAACTGAACTATACCCCTATAAATACAAAATCGGCGACATTAAAGTCGTCGTTTCCCTATATATAGTA
>JAGOLM010000066.1 GCA_017994075.1 Lachnospiraceae bacterium | reverse complement strand
GGATAATGTATACCGTGAGTCTAATGGCTATGTATACAACTGGGTGGCAGGAAGCGGAGCCCTTAGATATAGTATTGGCAATAATTCTTGTCAGAACCTTTCTGAAAAATTCACAGGCAGACTACCGTCAGGTGATCCGGTTCCATTTATGGAAGATCTGAAAAACGGATCGTTGGACAAGCTGAATCCATATTACAATGAGCAGTATTTTAATGCACTTATGAAGTATGTGGATGACTGCTCATCATTTGGGAAAATGGTTAACGGAAGGACTGGATGGAAGGCATTCACACCGGTGGGAATAGCAAAGGTAATTGGTGGGAATGTATTTGCACTTGCAATCACATCAATAATTGTTATAACACTGATGGCAAGGCTGGCTTATTATTCTTCATCGGAAAATGTATCAGGAAAAGCCAAGAGAGATGTGAGAAAAGAACGAAAGAACAATGGATGGATGACGGTGCTGGCTATTTTGGCAATATTAGCTGTTGTAATGCTAACCGGCAGCATATTCTTAGCTTTCCCTGTAGGTATATTCATGTTTTCTATTATTGCTCAAAATAATAAGAATGTGGATAGGAGAAAGTCAAATATTAAGGTTCAAAAAGGTGGATTTGCCTATAAGGAGAATCTGGCAACAGATGCTCTGGCTATAGCAGCAGCCAATACCTTGGTAAGAAGTTATACAACTAATGTCATACATGACTCTTCGATCTCATCAGGAGGCGGATTCTCTGGTGGAGGTGGTGGATTCTCCGGAGGAGGCGGAGGCGGATTCTCAGGTGGCGGAAGCCATAGATAAGCGAAAAGTCAGAAAAAATAAAATATATTTTTGAAAAAGAAACATTATAAAAAGGAAGAAAGATCCGGATAAAAACCGAAAGCTTTTTTCCTTTTTTTGATAAATATAAGTAGCAAAAAGTAAGCTTTTGATAAAAGATATTCAGTTAAATTTTGTCAAAAAGGATATACCAAGAGGAATAAATTAAAAAATTCACAAAATCGTTCTGAAAACAAAAGTCTTTGTTGCAAAATAATTAAAGAGATGGTAGGATATTTTTATCGGAAACGTTTCCAATTGCAATTTTATAATATATTAAGGAATAAGGGTACCTTATTGAAAGGGGAAAAATATGCGTTCCAGCGGAATATTAATGCCGGTCTTTAGCCTACCGGGAAAATATGGAATAGGATGCTTCTCTAAAAAAGCATATGAGTTTATAGATTTTCTGTCTGAGGCCGGTCAGTCGCTATGGCAGATTTTGCCACTTGGACCAACTAGCTATGGGGATTCGCCGTATCAGTCCTTTTCTACCTTCGCAGGTAATCCATATTTTATCGATCTAGAAGAGCTGATCAAAATTGGACTTTTACAAGAATCAGAGATCAAAGAAACAGGTCTGGACAAAAAAACAGGGAAGATTGATTATGAATTTTTGTATAATACTAGATTTGATCTTCTCAGAAAGGCTTATGAAAGAGCTGATATAGAAAACAATCCTGAATTTCAAAACTTTGTTAATAACGAGTCGGAATGGCTAGAAGATTATGCACTTTACATGGCAGTTAAAGCATCATTTAACAATAGAAGTCTGGAATTCTGGGATAAAGATATAAGAATTAGAGAGCCCAAAGCTCTTAAAAAATATAGTGATAAATACAGAGATGACGTTTTGTTTTTTGAATTTATTCAGTTTGAATTTGACAGGGAATGGAAGAAGCTAAAGGCCTATGCCAATTCGAAAGGTGTAAGCATAATCGGGGACATTCCTATCTATGTGTCTGGCGATAGTGCAGATGTATGGGCCAATCCGAAGCTATTTCAATTAGATCAGGAACTAAGACCTATAAGAGTTGCAGGATGCCCTCCGGACGCTTTTGCCGTTAAGGGCCAGTTGTGGGGCAATCCTCTTTATGATTGGGAATATCATAAGGAAACAGATTATGACTGGTGGAAAAAGAGGATGGAAAAATGCGCCGATCTATATGATGTGATCAGGATAGATCATTTCAGAGGATTCGACCAGTTCTATTCTATACCGGGGGATGCTGAGGATGCAGTCAATGGTAAATGGATCAATGGTCCAGGAACCAAACTGTTCAGAGCACTTCAGCCTGAATTGGATAAAAAAGGAACGAGGATCATTGCTGAGGATCTGGGATTTATAACAGATACAGTGAGAAAGCTTGTAAAAGAAACCGGGTATCCTAATATGAAGGTGATCGAATTCGCTTTTGATCCTGATGATGATGCAAGAACCAATGATTTCTTGCCGTTTAATTATGATAAAAATTGTGTAGCCTATACTGGGACTCATGATAATGAGACAGTTATGGCATGGCTAAAGCGTATAGATAAAAGGACATATCAATATATCAGAAAATATGTTGGAGGATTATTTGAGAGCAAAAGGGATGTTGCAAGGAGTATAATAAAAGAAGTAATTGCATCTCCGGCTAAGTATGCAATCATACCGATTCAGGACTACCTACTCTTAGGTGAAGAGGGAAGGATCAATATACCATCTACGCTAGGCGGAAACTGGCAGTGGAGATTGGACGAAAACATGCTGACGCCTAAGCTTGCCAGAAAAATCAGAAATCTTACATCTATGTATGGAAGAAACTATGTTTCTAAGGAAAAAGCATCTAATAAAGCTAAAAAGCATAGCTTGTAGAATCTGAAACCTTATAAACTGGAAAAGGTCAAAAGGAGATAAGTATGTTTCATCTATTTAACAAAAAAAAGGCCATTAAAAACAGTACAGCTGATAGGAAAGAAATGAGTGGGATGGAAGAAAAGATATCCAGTCTTCTACAGAAAAAATATAGACATGGAATAGATGACAGTAGCAGCAGAGAATTGTTTGATGTGCTGATGCAGATAACCAAGCAGGATATGGAGAACTGTCCTGTCACATCTGGGGACAAAAAACTGTATTATATCTCTGCAGAATTTCTAATAGGGAAACTACTGTCAAACAACCTTATAAATATTGGAGTTTATGATGAAGTTAAAGATATACTTAATAAACACGGAAAAGAAATTGAGGATATTGAGGAAATAGAGCCGGAGCCATCCCTTGGTAATGGAGGTCTCGGTAGACTGGCAGCTTGCTTTCTGGATTCAATTGCAACACTTGAACTCCCGGGAGATGGTGTGGGACTGAATTATCACTATGGTCTCTTCAAACAGGAATTCAATAATAATCTCCAGCACGAGGTCATCAATCCCTGGATAGAACCGGGAGATTGGCTCGAAAAAAGGGAGGGAATTTCATTTGAAGTTCCTTTTAGAAGATTCACTATGAAATCTATAATGTACGATATTGATGTACCGGGATATAAAACCGGTAAGGTTAATAGACTACATCTCTTTGATGTAGATACTGTTGATGACAATATTGTTGAGAAGGATTCAATAGATTTTGACAAGACTGAAATAGATAAGAATCTGACACTGTTCTTATATCCGGATGATAGCGATAGAAATGGCAGATTGCTCAGAATATATCAGCAGTACTTTATGGTATCAAATGCTGCACAGCTTATTATAAAGGAAGTTAAGGATAAGGGATATGACCTTAAGGATCTTGATAAGCATGTTGCGATCCAGATCAATGACACTCATCCGTCTATGGTTATACCGGAACTGATCAGGTTGCTGGGTAACGAAGGTTTTACAATGGATGATGCTATTGTTATTGTTGCCAAGACCTGTGCATACACTAATCACACGATTCTGGCCGAGGCGCTGGAGACATGGCCTATGGATTATATGGAGGAGGTAGTTCCTCATCTTCTGCCAATCATACATGAGCTGGATAATAGGGTTAGGCGTAATATAAAGGATAAGTCAGTAAGGATCATTGATGATAAAAACAGAGTCCATATGGCTCATATGGATATCCATTATGGCCATTCGGTTAATGGCGTAGCTGCGCTGCATACTCAGATTCTAGAAGATACTGAATTAAATAATTTCTATAAATTGTATCCGGAGAAATTTAATAATAAGACTAATGGAATAACCTTTAGAAGATGGTTGGTTCATTGCAATCCTCTTCTCACAAGTGAGATCGATAGTCTGATAGGAAGCGGATTTAAAAAGAACGCCGAGGATCTGGATAAACTCATGGCATACAAGGATGATGAGAGCGTACTTAATAAGCTTGAAGAGATCAAGAAGAAAAACAAGGTTGCTCTTGCAGAATATATGAACAAGGTTCAGGGCGTTGAAATAGATCCCAATTCTATATTTGATGTTCAGGTCAAGAGGCTTCATGAGTATAAGAGACAGCAAATGAACTGTCTGTATGCAATTTATAAATATCTTGATATTAAAGCCGGTAATAAGCCTAAAACACCTATTACAATGATTTTTGGAGCCAAAGCTGCTCCGGCATATATAATCGCCAAGGATATCATCCATCTCATTTTGTGCTTATCGGAACTTACAAAGAATGATCCTGAGGTAGCTCCTTATTTCAGAGTAGTTATGGCGGAAAATTATAATGTAACTTATGCAGGTAAGATCATTCCTGCAGCAGAGATTTCTGAACAAATATCTTTGGCATCCAAGGAGGCATCCGGAACATCCAACATGAAGTTTATGTTAAATGGCGCGGTTACTCTTGGAACAGAGGACGGAGCCAATGTTGAGATCCGGGATCTGGTAGGAGATGATAATATCTATATATTCGGCAAAAAGAAGGATGAAGTGATCAGACTCTATGCCGAGAAAGGATATCATCCTGAGAAATATTACAATGATCCTAAGATCAAGGAGCTTATAGACTTTATAACAGGTCCTGAGATAATGGCAAATGGTGGTAATAAAGAGAACCTTGAGAGACTGCATCACGAACTTATAACCAAAGATTGGTTTATGACCCTTTTGGACTTGAATGAATATATAGAAGTCAAGGAAAAGGTATACAAAGATTATGAAGACAGAAAACGTTGGAATAAGATCGCACTTATAAATATAGCCAAGGCAGGATTTTTCTCTAGTGACAGAACCATCAAGCAGTATAATGATGAAATCTGGAATATGAAGTAACCAAATAGAAAATAGCATAATGGTAAGCTGCATTTATTCTGTAATAGAATAATATGCAGCTTATTTTGCCGTTTACGAATGGGATTACAAAAAATATAGACAAAATGGAGCACGATAAACTGTGCAATGTAACAAGGGAAAGTCTGCTATAATAACGTGATGAAAAAAATGACAAGAATTCGAAAACTTGGTTGAATTCCAGTCAACTATGTATTAAGTTCAATGAGTTATATGAGGGAGAAATAGTAATGACAGGTTTAAATGAACAAAAGCGCACTAAAGCAGCAAAACCGCTAAAAATAATTATTTCAGCGGTCTTTTTTATTGTATTGGCACTTTTTATTGTAAATTCGGGCATGACGCCGGGGCATGACAGTAGCGGCTACAAATCGGTGGGTTATGCTACAGTATTGTCACTTTTACCGCCTTTGGTATCTATAACAATGGCATTGATAACAAAAGAAGTATATTCTTCTCTTTTTACCGGAATTGTAATTGGGGCTCTTATCTATGCAAATGGAAATCTTGAACTGGCATATAATACACTTTTGTACAATAAATCTGCAGGAATGATTGTTAATATAACGGATATTTCTCATGCAGGTATTTTGGTTTTTGCAATTTTCCTAAGTTGGATCACCGCATTGGTCAATATATCGGGAGGCGCATCCGCCTTTGGCGAGTATGCACAAAAGAAAATCAAAAGTAGAGTTCAAGTTGAATTTGCAACGATGCTTTTGGGAGTGATTATTTTCATAGATGATTATTTTAACTGCCTTACAGTAGGTTCTGTTATGAGACCTGTAACTGACAAGTTCAAGGTATCGAGAGCAAAGCTTGCTTATTTGATCGATGCGACGGCAGCACCTGTATGTATAATAGCACCAGTATCGAGCTGGGCAGCAGCGGTTACTTCTGCAGTTCCGGAGCACTCTGGAATAAATGGATTCACAATGTTTCTAAGAACAATTCCTTATAACTTTTATGCGCTGCTTACTTTGCTTTTTATGGTAATTACAATTTTAACTAAAATAGATTATGGCCCTATGAAGGTTCATGAAGACAATGCGCTAAAGGGAGATCTGTATACAACACCTGAGAGGCCCTTTGCCGAAGATGAAAAAACTGAAAAAAAAGCTAATGGAACAGTTTTGGATATGGTTCTTCCCGTTTTATTTCTGATTTTTTCTGCGATATTCTTTATGCTTTACACAGGTGGAATATTTCAAGGAAAATCTTTTGTAGATGCCTTTGCCGGCTGCAATGCTGCAAAGTCTCTTGTTATGGCATCATTACTTACTATTTTAGCGACACTTCTATTTTATAAATTAAAAAATCTAATTTCTTTTCATGACAGTATGGAAGGATTAACAACAGGTTTTAAGAGTATGTCCAGTCCTATTCTTATTTTGATCCTGGCTTGGACACTTTCATCTATGACCAATCTATTGGGCGCGAATATTTTTATCCGTGATTTTGTAGCATCTCAGGCCGGAGGGCTAAAAATGTTTCTTCCGCTTATTATTTTTGTGATAAGTGTGGTATTATCATTTGCAACAGGAACAAGCTGGGGAATATTTACTATTTTGATCCCAATTGTATGTAATGTATTTCCGGACAACTACGAGATGTTGGTTATTTCCATTGCTGCATGCCTTGCGGGATCTGTATGCGGGGATCATTGTTCTCCGATTTCAGATACAACTATTATGTCATCAGCCGGAGCCAGATGCTTTCATGTGAATCATGTGAGTACTCAGTTACCATACGCAATGACAGTTGCGGGTGTGTCAGGATTTGGATATTTGGTTGCAGGAATAGTAGCCTACAATACAGGATCGGGAGCAGCAATTTTATCTCTTCCGATTTCAGCTGCGATGCTTGTTGTTGTACTGTTTGTTATAAAAAAGAGAACATTGGCTAAGGCGGAATAGAATAGGTGTTATATTGAACAATAAAAGAGTTAGTGGAAAAGTTAAGCCTGATTTAAGGAAGACTCCATATAATAGTAGTGAAAACAATGAATCACTGGAGCGAGAGGTATGGAAGGGCGGCAATATGCTGTATCCTGTTCCGGTAGTGCTGATAGGTGTAAGAGGTAAAAATGGAGAAAAGAATCTCTTCACCGTGGCATGGACCGGAACCATATGTACCAATCCTCCCATGGTATCCATCTCGGTAAGACCGGAGAGATATTC
>JAGOLM010000065.1 GCA_017994075.1 Lachnospiraceae bacterium | reverse complement strand
CAGTCTTGGTGAAATCAAGGATCTTCATATTAGGATATGCCTGAAGTGCACCTTGGGCTGTAGGCATATCTGTTACTACATAATCCACTGCTCCGGTTTCAAGTGCCATCAACATAGCAGGAGCTGATTCTGATGCCTCCTGAATCTTGGCATCCTTAATCTGAGGCAGGCATGAATTATACCAAACCGTTCCCAACTGAGATGTACATTTTCCTCCAGCCAGTCCTGAGATACCTGTTGCTGAAGCATATTTTGATTTTTCTGTGGTAAGAACTACTATATTGGCGTAGAGATAAGGTCCTGCAAAATCGACCTGCTTTTCACGTTCTTTTGTCATCGACTGACCTGCGATAACCGCATCAATGGTGCCAGACTGAACCGCGGGAATAAGTGAATCCCAGTCCAACTGATGAACCTCTAGCTTCCAACCATTAGCTTTGCAGATCTTTTTCGCCATCATAATATCATACCCGTTGGCGTACTGATCTGAATCTTTAATTGGAACTGCATCGTTGGAGTCACTGGGCTGAGCCCAATTATATGGAGCATAAGAACATTCCATAGCAACGGATAAAACCCCGTCTTCAACTCCGGATTTGCTTGATTTGTTTGATTTCGAGTTATTCCCGGAACCAGAACCGCACGCCACCATTCCAAGTGCCATAATACCTGCTGTTAAAATTGCTGTAATTCTTTTCTTCATCATAATAGTTCATCCTCTCCAACGGATAATCCATCGATATTTGGTGAGACACCAGTCTCCTCTTCATTTCGCTCTGTATTTTTTGATAAATCTATGATTATATTTTATTTACGTAATAATTAATAATGTTGTGTAATAATCACTTTTTATCTTGCCAATATGTAGAATATTTCCCAGATTAGCAAAAAAGAACCCTACAGAAACGAAACGCTCCCGAGGATTCTTATTAATCTCTCCAATACGATAGCACTCCGCAAAACATATGCGACAGTTCGTCGGGTATTTCCCGCCGACCCAATAGGCAATCTCATGTGACGATCATGTCTACTTCGGCGAAGAGCCCTTGCACGTGAGGAGTCACATCCTTTTTCCACGTTGCTATTGCTCTTCGCGCCTCTACCTTCCACAATTTTCATTAAACTATAATCCCTTGTTTAATAATTGTCAAGGACTTATTGTTGCCCTATTTTATCATGAGATATTTTCATCTTTGTGAAAAAAACTCTGAAAATTGTCTAATTTTCAGAGTTTTTTATACAACTTATTTTGATACAAATAACATTATTTGAATTCCTCGGCATAGTACTCACGGTAGTCATTATACCCCTGCTCGGTGAGTTTTTCTTTTTGGAATTTCTTATTTTTATTCATACGTTCAAACAAAACTGTTTTGCCTTGGGTCCTTAGTTCGGCGGCCTCTTTATATGCAGCCTGCAGCTTGTCAGATGGTAGGTTCTTCTCAACCAGAATTGCAACCTTGTCGCTATTCCCTGGTACCTGGAATCCGCTCTCCATTAGGAGAAGTATTATTCTCTCAAATCCAATAGAGAATCCACAGGCAGGTACATCATGTCCTGCAAACTTGCCCACCATTTTATCATAGCGTCCGCCACCACCGCAGCTTCCGCCGAACTCCGGAATAGCTATTTCGAAAATAGTTCCGGTATAATAACTCATTCCTCTGACAAGTGTAGGATCGAATACCAGATCATACACTGCAGCCTTACTGGCATTAACCGACTCAGCGATTTCCGTCAGGTTCTTAGCTGCTGCCTCATATACAGATGCTGCAGTATTCTTTTCATTGCCCTGTTCAGCATTGTCACTCTTGGAAGTTGAACCAAGTATACACTGCAGGTATGCTATTCCATCTGATACATCTTTTTTATCTGACAAATCTTCAAAAAGCTTCAGATATTTGTCTGCATTTTCAGCAGGAATACCACTTTCGACCAGCTCATTTCTGACTCCGTCTATTCCGATCTTGTCCATCTTATCCAGAATTATAAATACTTCATCCTGTTTATCCGAAGGAAATCCTGCATATGTTGCCATTGCGGATAAAATACGGCGATCATTGATCCTGATCTCAAAATTTTTAAATCCAAGCTTTCCAAGAGTCGTGGTAGTTGCAGTTATGAGTTCAATTTCTGCAAGATTTGATTCTTCTCCCAAAATATCAATATCACACTGGGTAAACTGTCTATAACGTCCTCTCTGAGGACGATCTGCTCTCCAAACTGATCCTATCTGAAGTGCCTTAAATGGTGTCGGCAGTTCATTGGCATGATTAGCATAGAATCTCGACAGAGGAACTGTAAGATCATATCTCATTCCAAAATCCACAACATCCATCTCTTCTCTTGCATCAGCTAGATGAAGCTTTTCTCCTCTTTTAAGTACCTTAAATATAAGCTTTTCATTTTCCCCGCCGTCCTTACCTGTAAGGTTAGCGATGTTCTCCATGCACGGTGTCTCGATTGGAGTAAATCCAAAGCTCCTGTAGGTTTCTTTGATAACACCTGTTACATAATCTCTGATCTCCATCTCCTGTGGGAGAATGTCTTTCATTCCATTAACTGGTTTTTTGGAAAATGCCATATCTCTTCTCTCATTTCTATTTTTAATCTATTTTAAATTTATTTATAATCTACTTATAATGTATTTTTATTCTAGTCATAATATATTTTTCAAAATCTAGCAGATGAATCTTTTCATGTGTTTTTTTATTATAAGACACAAAACATAGGTTGGCAAGAAAGCGGTTGTTCTAAGCCAGAAACATATATATCAGTAAGTATCAGTTTTCCTCTCAGCGAAATCATTGATCAATTTCTTCTTTTCTTAAAGATCGTTCATCGCTTCCTTTTTTGTTGAGAAACTGTCCATAGCTTCTTATTTTTCTGAATCGCCTTTTTTAAGAAACATCCACCTACAGCTCATAAATATTTTTCCCGCCAGGATGTATAAAATATATACAAATACTCCAGTCAAAAATGTTGCAATCGACCATTTTAAAAGTGATATCACAAATCTGCCAGGCGTATTATAAAGGGTAGTGATCCAGTCCTTATTGCCCCATATACTATAGAAAAAAGAATTATCATGAATTAGATATATCATAAATGTACTCTTAGCGAGAAAATTAATGGTCCTACTTGTAGGGACCTTTATCCGCCTAAATATCTCAAACATACATAATCCAATAAGAATCACGACTATGCTTGAATCATTGTATTTTGATATGCTTTGAAAAAATGGCTGTACCAGATTGCCTGTTTTATCATTCAAAAAATAATTTTTAATGTTTGTCTCAGCATTATTATATCCTGATATGTATATGAGTACATATGTCATGCCTATTACCAGGAAAAATACATATGTACGGACTCTCTCAAATGGATCATACTTCTGTATAAATGCGCCTAATGAATACAGAAAAACTCCGGTACATAATGTACTTAATCCATTGGCCAGGTCATTTATGACACCGCTTGACCAAGTGAATTCTACTACGGCAAACAGGGTTATCAGAAATGTTATAAAACCTTTTTTATCCAGACTGATCAGAAACCTGTTTAAAAATAAAGCTGCTATAAGTATTACCAAAAAATAGTAACCCACAAACCATGACATACCATTAAATATTTTTATATTTACAAGATTAAGGTTCGAAAGAGATCTTATATTATAATAATATGTAGCCGTTGATGCCAGGACCAGCATGATAGCTGCGAATCCTAACTGTAACAATAATTTCTTCGAAATATTGACGATGTTGATCTCCTTGCCCTTCAGTATCATGAAATATCCTGATATGATCAAAAAGATTGCATTACCGGCCTTGCCGAGAGGCATAATCGAATTTAATATGAATAACTTCTTATAAAAAAGTGGATAGTTAAACAGTCCATTACCTAATCTAGCGATTGAGTCTGTGTCAGTCAGCTGAATCACCACACAGTGATCAACAATGTGAAATACAACTATCATAAACATTGCGATCAAGCGAAGCAGTTCAATATTGGTGTTCCTTTGTTTCTTTGTCATTACTACAAGTCCTGATTCTTATTACATTATTTGATCAAATTCTGTTTTCTCTGTATCATTTGATCAATTCTATCTATATATGTTGCCACGTCTTTAACTGTATCACAGCGGGTAATTGCACGAGGAGCTTTTCCTTCAGCAGTTTCATTTTGTTCTACTATATCTGTCCTGACTCGCTTTGATACCGTCCCGGCGCCACAGGCCATTATAGTCTGTACTTCCTCCATTATCAAGATATTATAGATCCCTTCTTTTCCAGGTACTGCAAATCCAACGTTTTCCAGGTTTCCTACCATATTTTTCTGACGATATAGATAATAAGGCTTCATGCCAAGTGCTGCTGCTGTTTCGTGAGCCATAGCCATTAATTCATTGGAATTATCCATAGCATATTCACGATACTTATCCCATTCCTCATGCAATCTTGATTTGGTCTTGATCGCCAGAGAATGTACCGTCAGATTGTCCGGCTTCATTCTCTGAATCTCAGAAAAAGTATATGCCACATCCTCTTTGGTTTCACCAGGAAGTCCTAATATCACATCCATATTGATATTATCGAACCCCATCTGCCTCGCCATTTGGAAACTTTTTTTAACTGCTTCTGTGGAATGTCTCCTACCGATTAGATCCAAGGTCTTCTGATTCATAGTCTGAGGATTAATGGAGATCCTGCTGATATTATATTTTTTCATTACCATTAGTTTATCCATGGTAATACTGTCCGGGCGACCTGCTTCTACCGTGAATTCTCTTACTTTTTCCATAGGGGCTGTTTCTGTTATGAATTTTAACAGATCATCCAGCTTCTCTGCCGTAAGTGAAGTTGGCGTTCCACCTCCCATATATATGGTATCCAGGTACATAGACGTATCCTGCATCATGTCTACAACTGCCATGATCTCTTTTTTCAGAGCTTCCAGATATCTATCCACCTGACCTGCCATTTCAGCTAACCCGTAAGACGGAAAAGAACAATACAGACAGGTCGTTGGGCAAAACGGTATTCCTATATACAGGCTGTAGCCATCTCCATTTGTATGGAGATTTGACAGCAATGATTTTTCTCTTTTTGCGATTTCTATTCCTAAATCTATTTTTTCATGACTTGCCATATAGTTTTCCGACATGAATTTCTCTATAGCTTCAGAAGTCTCACCTTCCATCAGCATATTAAGTGCTACCTTGGTCGGGCGAATGCCGGTAAGAGTTCCCCAAGGAAGAGTCTTGCCAGTCAGATCACGGCACAGAGAATAGATCGCCCTTTTCAGTTCATTTCTGGTGTTAGGGCGATCTGTAGGATCTGTAGGTGTAATCGTGATTATTTTATTATCAATTTCTTCCTGGTTGACTTTTTTATTTTGAATAGCCGTTATCTGAATTTCTTTTTCGGCTTCACCATATGTGATAATGAATTCAAGATCCGGTTCTTTCTTATCATTTTCCTCTTTTTTCCTATTTCTGACCTGATACGGCAGATCTGATTCGTCTCCGTCATCGGTCGCATAGTCCAGGAACATATCCTCACCTGGATAAAATGCCTGTATCAAAGAGTAAATGTCATACTCATAGTCTGCTTTATTTAGTTGGATCTTAATCATTTTTGTTTCTTTCTTTTTCTTATCATTCTGTATTTAATCTAGTTCTCCATAAACTTATATGTTCCCTTTTTATCGTTTTTCACTTCGTAAAGAGCCCTATCCGCTCTTCTGATCAAAGATACAATTTCCATATCACTTCCATCTCTTGCAGATGTAGCGATTCCCATTGAGCAGGATATATTCTCGGGCTCATCTCTACTATTAATATCATCCAAGCAAACCATGAGCTCATCCTTGAATCCTGCAGCTTCATCAATTTTTGCAAATATTTCTTCTACTATATCAATAATTATATTTTTGTCATCAGAGCTTAGGACAATTATAAACTCATCTCCCCCATATCTGGCAACTATTCCCAATTCTCCAACAGCTTTTTCAAAAAGCGCAGCAAATTTTTTCAACACAAAATCACCAGATTCATGGCCATAGTAGTCATTATAAGCTTTGAAGTTGTCCAGGTCTATAAATATTACAGCCCCATGACCACGGAAATTCTCACGATTACCGGAATTGACCTCATCAATAAATGAGTGCAGTCCGTTTCTATTTCTAATTTGTGTTAACTGGTCAGTAACTGCAGACTGATAGAGTTCTCTGTTCATCTCTCTTATCTTCCAGATACCCTCTATCCTTTGAACTGCCACCACTATCTCTCTAAATAGTAGCCTAAATGAATCCATATCCTGATAATCCAGCAGATAATGATTATGCATGGAAAACCATCCTTCTCGCATTTCAATATATGTAATAAATATATGCTCTATTTTATCCTCAGATATGAATGGTATCATAACAAATGAACATATTTTTTCTCCTCCGAATACTCTTAGGAGTTCATTATAATCTTCGTATTCATTGGATATCTTGGATATTACCACACCGCGCTGGTTAACTATAAGGAATTTTCCAATATTAATTGTAGTAAGATCCGCGATCTTGGCACTGGTATCGTTATATATCTCAGAATATCTACCATCTTCGCAACGGCGCACATACATACAGTGATCCACCGAGAAATGACTCTTAAATAGCCACATTGCATTTTTTACCAATTCCTTGGGATTAATGCTTTCGCTGTTTATAGTCTCCTGCCAATCTTCCATGAATACCCTGAGTCTCTTAGACTCTTCATCAACTTTTCTATATTCATCTACCTCGATGAGATTATCAATATCCACTTTTCTTATCATCGATGTCTCAAAATGCTCACCAAGATCTGAAATCGAAGGTTCTTCTCCTATATCTTCACATTCCTTGATTTTTGTCCAGCGGGACAGATCAATATTTTTTCTGAATTCAAACTCTTTTTCGAATAGATCCTGTTCTTTATGAACGGTCTTGAAATTGTCATCATCGTTTCTTCTTTTTTCAAAATTAGTGCGATGATCCAGGTATATTCCCTGGCAAAAATAGCCGTTTCCCTTGGCTAGTTCAAGATATATGTCCGTTAACTGATAGAATTTCTCGGCTCTTTGATTTTGTCCGATGCTGTCATATAGAAGTGCGCTAGATAGATAATATAGTAATATCTCATCATTATAATTCGTATAATCATGAGTATAGTCTATGACATCTGTGTAATCCTTGTTCATATAATATGCGAGAAAATTATTGCATCGCTTTAGATGTTGTTCACATGAGAATCTGTTGTCCTGAAGTATACTT
>JAGOLM010000064.1 GCA_017994075.1 Lachnospiraceae bacterium | reverse complement strand
ACATATTTTCTTGAAAAAGATAGCCATTTTTATGGGAGCAACGGATTCTATGCTTCCTTATTGCCTCATATACGGAAGAATCCTACTGACATTTATTACATTTTTCATGTTGCAGAATATGTTTCAGTGACTTATGGTTACAGTAGGTAAACCTCAGTTGGGTTTTGCGATTACTGTTGGAGCCGGGGTTACTAACATTTTTTTGGATTTTCTGTTTGTAGGGATTTTTGGGTGGGGAGTGACAGGAGCAGCTGTGGTCACTATAATCAGCCAGTGCTTCGGAGGACTCGCTCCGCTTATATACTTTGCATTTGTGGGGGATCAAGATCTTAAATTCAGAATAGTCCGCTTGGAATCCGGGCCAATACTTCATGCTTGTGGAAACGGGTCATCAGAATTGGCAAGCAGTGTGTCATCATCGGTCGTAAGTATTGTCTATAATGCCCAGCTCCTGAAATATGCGGGAGAAAATGGAGTGGCAGCCTATGGTGTCATAATGTATGTGGCGTTTATATTTGTAGCAATGTTCATGGGATATTCAATCGGAGCTGCACCAATAATAAGTTATCATTTTGGCGCATGCAATCATTCTGAACTTCAGAATATGAGAAAAAAGAGCATGAATATAATGGCAGTAAGCGGTGTTTCGATGATGCTGATAGCACAATTATTGGCAGGAACTCTGGCAAAGATATATGTTGGATATGATCAGGCTCTTCTGACTCTTACGGTCAGGGCATTTCATATTTTTACACTGGCATTTATACTGAGCGGAATCAATATATTTACATCTTCTTTTTTTACTGCCCTTAATAATGGACCTATATCTGCATTGATAGCATTTATGAGATCATTGGTATTTGAATTATTGTCAGTACTGATACTTCCGCTGATATTTGGAATAGATGGGATATGGAGTGCAATCTCTGTTGCTGAGATAATGGCATTTATTATGTCTATGTTATTTATGTTAAAATACAAAAAGAAGTATAATTATTGATGTTACGGGCACAATAGATATTTATATAATAAATGCAGTTTATGTTATAAATGACAAATGCAGTTTATATTAAAAATGATAAACGTAGTTTTTATAATCTTAAAATCGGAATAAATATGAAAAAAGAAGAAAATTTCAAAGAGCAAAAAGTCAAAGAACAACTCAAGGAATTAAATAAGCTCTATAAGGAACAGGATGACATATATCGAGATGCTGCGGCCAAGGCTGGTATGTCGGATTCAATGCACTGGATCATGTATGCTGTGTATAATTCAGATGAGCCGATGACCCAACAGGTTTTGGCCGGAGATTACTATTTTCCCAAGCAGACTATTAACTCCGGAGTCAAAAAACTTATTGACATGGAACTTGTAGAATTAAAGAAAATAGAAGGCAAGAAGAATTCCAAGGCAGTTGTATATACAACTAAAGGGAAAATATTCTGCGAGAAAAACATTGCCCCTCTGGTCAAGGCTGAAGAGGATGCTTTTTATGGATTGACCAGGGAAGAACGGGAAATATTTCTATCTCTTTTTCACCGTCAGGTAGATTATATTAAGAATGAAATGAGCAAACTATAAAAGAGGAGCCGATATGGCTAGAAGATACATTGCTGATTGTCACTTTGATCATGAAGCACTTAATGTAGCAATGGATAAGCGTGGATTCAATTCGGTAGAGTCCATGAATGAATATATGATCAAGCAGTGGAATAGCGTTGTTAAACGTGGGGATGATGTTATTATCCTGGGGGATTTCTGCGTTTCAAGAGATCCGGAGAGAATAAGAAAATTGTTATTACAGCTGAATGGTAAGAAATATATGATCCTTGGTAATCATGACAGCGGCATTAGAAATAAGCAGTTTGATACCACACTTTTCAGAGGAATATATGATTATCATAAGTTCTCTGACTGTAATAAAAGTGTTATATGCAGTCACTATCCTATTTTGATGTATGAGGGTGAGTATAGGAAGTGTAATAATGGCGAAAATAAGAACTATATGTTATGTGGACATGTTCACGATACAAGTGACAATGAGGCATTGAACAGGTATATAATAATGGAGAGGGAGAGAGCTGGAATACTAGGTCGGTCTGGAGAAGAAGTCACCGAACATCCACCTGCCAATATTATTAATTGCTTTACCGTATTTTCTGATTACAAGCCTTTTACTCTCGAGGAATGGATCAAACTAACAGAAAAGCGATTAAGCGATTGCTAGACGTATAATATAGATATGTTTTATTTTATGAAAGAAGGGGAATACTCAAATGGCAATGACACAGGAAGAAATTAAAAAAATGCCTAAGCTGGGTTTTGGAATGATGAGACTTCCGAGAAGGGCTGACGGCAAGACCATTGATGTGGAAGAGACCAAGGAAATGGTTGATCTTTTTATGAAGGCTGGTCTCAAATATTTTGATACAGCATATGTATATGATGGCGGTGAGTCTGAAAAAGTCACAGGAGAGGCTCTAGTCAAGAGATATCCGAGAGATTCATATTCTCTTGCTACCAAGCTCAATGCCGGAATACCCTCAGTTCATGATGTAGAATCAGCCAGACAGCAGTTTTTCACCAGTTTGGATAGAACGGGAGCCGGATATTTTGATTTTTATCTGCTTCATGCTCTTCAGACGGAAAACTATAAAAAATATGATGAATATAAAGTATGGGAATTCGCCAAGGAACTAAAAGAAAAGGGACTTATCAGGCATTACGGATTTTCATTTCATGCCGGTCCGGGGCTATTAGATGAACTCCTGACCAAACATCCTGATGTGGATTTTATCCAGTTACAGATTAATTATATTGATATGGAAAATCCTAATGTAGAGTCTCGTGCTAATATGGAAGTTGCCAGAAAACATGGGATCCCGGTTACCATTATGGAACCTATAAAGGGTGGAAGTCTGGCGAGACTAGTCCCGGATGCTGAAAAGGTACTGAAGAGGATCAGACCGGATATGTCAATTGCCTCATGGGCTCTTAGATTTGCTGCATCACAGGAAAATTCACTAGTGGTTCTGTCTGGAATGTCTAACATAGAACAGATGAAAGATAACTTGTCATACATGGCTGATTTTAAACCGCTTGATGATAAAGAGATGGAAGCCATAGACGAGGTGGTTAAAATACTTAACAGTACTGAGACCATAGCATGCACAAAATGTCATTATTGCACAGATGGCTGCCCGGTTAATATGCCGATTCCTGATATTTTTGAGGCTGAAAATCTGGTACTTAGAGATAATAAGTCAGTATTTGATGCCAAGAAGGAATACGACCGGATAGTAACTGAGTCTGGAGTCAAGGCTTCAGAATGTATAGAATGTGGTCAGTGTGAAAGTGCCTGTCCTCAGCATCTTCCTATCATTAAGCTCTTAAAGGATGGGGCTGATATGTTTGAATGGAATGAGGACGAGAATAAACGAATCAAAAAATTAAGTATTTGGTAGGAATGATGGAAGTGAGAGTCACGAGATGAAATATGATTTTACGAGTATACTTGAACGAAAAGGAATGGACTCCATTGCAGTAGATCTGGAAACAGCTGCTTCTTTTGCTCCGAAGGGCGAGACCCTTACGGGATTTGAGCGTATACCTATGTGGGTTGCAGATATGAACTTCCCAACAGCACCTTCTGTAACAGAGGCAATTATACAGAGAGCGAAACACCCTGCATTTGGCTATTTTATTCCGAGACCTGAATACTATCAGGCAATAATTAACTGGCAATCAACCAGAAATAATGTAGAGGGTCTCAGCCAGGAAAATATAGGATATGAGAATGGTGTGCTAGGAGGACTGGTAAGTGCCTTGAAATCTATCACATCAAGTGGCGACCATATCCTACTGCATTCACCTACATATATTGGCTTCACAGGAGTACTGGAGAATAATGGTTATCACATCACAGATAGTCCTTTGAAAAAAGATAAGGATGATGTGTGGCGAATGGACCTGGAGGATATGGAGGATAAGATCAAGAAGTATCATATTCATGCTACGATTTTCTGCTCTCCTCATAATCCTACTGGAAGAGTATGGACCAGAGAAGAGATCAGGGGTGCTATGGATCTTTTTGAAAAATACCATGTTTATGTTATTTCGGATGAGATATGGTCTGATATTTTGCTGGATGGTCATAAACATACGCCGACACAGATGGTCAGTGAGTATTCAAAAAACCATACGGTGGCACTATATGCGCCGTCAAAGACCTTTAATCTGGCGGGTCTGATTGGTTCATACCATATAATATATGATCCTTGGCTAAGAGATAGGGTTGAAAAAGAGAGTTCTCTGTCTGACTATAATTCAATGAATGTTTTGTCTATGCATGCTCTGATAGGAGCGTATAGTTCAGTTGGAATGGAATGGCTAGATGAACTGAGGACGGTTCTAGGGACAAACGTTGATAAGGTTTATTCATATCTGACTCAACAGGTAGAAGGAATAGAACTAGCCAAACCCGAAGGCACATATATGTTGTTTCTAGACTGTGAGAAATATTGTAAAAACCACGGGATATCGATAGAAGAACTACAGAAAAAGGGCGTTAAATACGGCGTAATATGGCAGGATGGAAGACCTTTTCATGGAGAGTACGGTATAAGAATGAATGTGGCACTTCCTACCGCTAGGGTAGAAGAAGCCATCAGAAGAATGGATCAGTATATTTTTACAAAATAAATAAACTCTGTGAGATAAGCGGATTTGCTGTTCTCACAGAGTTATTTTAATATTTTATATGAATCTTTTACATAAATCTTTTATATAGAAGTTCTATTTAGATACATTAAATTGTTGCATTCATAAAATCAAGATAAGCGGCACCATCACCGTTATTGTAATCGTCAATAGACATATCATATAAGGACTGGAGCTTGTTCTGATCCTTGGTATAAGTAGTTATATCCAGCTGAACCTTCGGTGCAAATATAAATGCTTTTCCCTGTTTTTCTAGCTCTAATAGGCCGGCCAACTGTTTATTATAATTATTGTGTCTGTTGGCAAGATCATCAACAAGGTTTGGATATTTACGCATCTTTCTTCGGATGAGATGCATATGCTTTTCCGGGACACGTACGGTATCTGAGGGACGGCACAGAATCGCAACAATTTTGTCACATCCGTCTGCCATGGCCTTTTCATAGGGTATGGAATCGGAACATCCTCCGTCGAAATATTTTCTTCCATCGATTTCAACCGGTTTACACATCACGGGAAGGGCACAGGTTGCCATAAAATATCGATAATCGTCTTTTTTAATCTCTTCTTTTCTGAAATAATGTGGTTTTCCGGTTTCCGCATCGGTTGCGGTAATCCTAAATTCTGTGCCGGAACTCATCATAGCATCATAGTCAAGCGGGTCTATGCCGTGGCTGGATGTCATATCCATATATATATAATCCAGGCCGAAAAAAGATTTATTCCTAACAACACTGGACAATCCCATATAGCCCGGATCGGTAATATGATCTACAAAGAATCGTCTGTTACGATCTCTTTGACCAGCCAGAAATGAAGCTGTACTGGATGAACCGGCAGATACCCCGATTGCATAATCAAAATGCTGTTTGTCATCTAATAGTCTGTCTAAAATACCGGAGGTATAGGCACATTTCATGCCGCCGCCCTCTACCACAAGTCCTGTTTTCATATTTCCCCCTAGCAATAAATCTCATAAAAATGTCATACTATATATTAAATAGTAGCGAAAAAAGGTGTAAATAGTAATATACAGATTGGGAAAGCTGTGTAATCATTGTATTTAATTTAACCAAATTAATATAAACATAATAATATAACAAACTAATTTATCATAAGAGAATCAATCTCATCTTTTGTCAGAGGACGGCATTCTCCGTAAGCGAGGGAACTGTCAAGAACTAAGGTGCCCATAGAGATTCGCTTTAGATATAAAACGGTCATCCCGAATTTTAAGAACATGCGCTTGATCTCATGGTATTTTCCTTCGGTTATTGTGACTAAAACTTTGCTTCCGGGAGCCTGATCGTCATAAGTTTTACTGTCCATGATCTGATAGTCATTGATTGGGTAATTGTTGTCAATGATCTCTAGAATGGCAGGAGCTGTCAGCTTTTTCTCACCGATGTCCAATCCGCTTTCAAATGCTTTGATCATACTTGGAGTCATGATTCCGTCTACCACAGCTTCATACGTCTTGGAAACATGATGATGGGGAGATAGTAATCTGTGATTCAGAGCTCCATCGTTTGTGATAAGCAGTAAACCCTCGGTATCCTTGTCGAGCCTTCCGACAGGGGATAGATCTCTTCGTCTGGCATCAGGTAAATAGTCCATTACCGTAGGCTGTCTGGGATCACGGGTGGCTGTCAGACATCCTGATGGTTTATTCAACATAAAATAGTCAAATTCCTGACAGGCTATTACAGCACCATCAAGAGCAATCTCATCACGTGAAGCATCAACGGACATAGATGCATCATCTGCAATAATACCATTTACGGTGATCCGACCTTTTTTTATGATTTTTTTGCATTCCGATCTGGAAGCTATTTTGTATTCTGATAGAATCTTGTCGAGTCTGGATGGCATTATATTCTCCTGCATTAAACACATTATGATCATTAGTAAATACTTTTTTATTCTATTACTTTTATTCCTATTATTTTATTTCATATTATCCAATTTTATTTCATGGAAGAATTGTCATAATCAGTCAGGAATTCTACCACATACTGAACATCAGACATACAGTCTATATATTGAATACCTCGCTTCTGACGAGTCTCACGACCCTTACCTGTGATGCAGGCCACAAGCGGACGCTTGCTATAGGAAAGAGCTGCAAGTATAGCGTCGCCACGATCATTTATAATGTCATAATTGCAACCGGTAACCTTTATATTCTCAGCGATTTCCTGGCTTATCTTATCTACAGGTTCTTCACCGGCATCTTCCTCAGTCACATATATCATGTCGCATAATCTACCTGCGGCAATGGGAAGTTGCTGACGGCGAGCGTAGGCCTTACCACCCGGACAACCAAAAACAGCAATTATGCTGTGGCCGGGATATTCTTCCTGGACAGTTTTAAAAAGAGTCTCAAATGAAAGCTGGTTATGGGCATAATCTACTATTGCAGTTATACTCTTGTCCTTACTCTGAAATACCTCCATACGTCCGGGAACAGTGGCTTTTTTTAGGCCACTCTTAATATAATTGGTAGGGATACCATAGATAAGAGAAACGGTAATAGCAGCCAGTGCATTCTCGACGTTGAATCTGCCGGGAAGGGAGATAGCGAGATCACTGTTCTCGATAT
>JAGOLM010000063.1 GCA_017994075.1 Lachnospiraceae bacterium | reverse complement strand
ATTCTGCCCTCTCATAACTGCACGAATAGAATCCGGAATCGAGTCATAATCCTGCTTTAACAGATATCCTCTGACTCCAAGCTGAAGAGCCCTGATTATATATTCATCATCCTTAAAAGTAGTAAGGAAAAGAATACAGGCATCTCTATTGGTTCGAAGTATTGTCTCCGCTGCATCCACCCCTGTCATATCCTTCATCCTGATGTCCATCAATAGAATATCGGGCTTCAATTCGTCATATAATCTGATGGCATCCGCTCCGCTGTTTCCCTTTCCAATAACCTCCAGCTCAGAGTCAGCTCCCAGGATCATCTCAAGAGACATTGTCACCAACTCATCATCATCAACTATTAGAATCTTGATTTTCCCCATTTTTAAACCCTTTCAACCTTTAGGTATTGTTACAAACACTTTAAATCCCGAGTCCCCAGAGATAAGAACGTTGCCATTTAGCTCTTCAACCCGGTTTCTGATATTAGTCAGACCAATGCCGGTATCTTCGTCCATTTCCAACATCTCTCTCGTATGAGCAGGAACGCATCCATTATCATGTATCGTCATACTTACAAATCCCGGATGCTCATGGATCATTATTTGTATCTTGTCTCCATTACTATGTCTTTCGGCATTCGAAACAGCTTCACGGCATATAGCGATAAGAGCCAGTACGCATTTACCATCCAGGCCTTGCCCAATATCCAGATCCTGATCGACACTGAACCTGTCAGGAATATCAGAAATAATATCTACAATATTTTTTTCCAAGTCTATAGAATCATCGTGAATGTCATGAACGGAAGTCCTCATCTCCTCCATGGCAGTGTCCAACGTGCTAGACAACGTACTCAGATGTCCTTCAAGGGTCTCGTCCTTATTGACCGTTCTGATAGCCCCCAGCAGAATAATTGCTCTTGATAGCATATGACCTACATTATCATGGATTTCTCTTGCTATCCTGCTTCTCTCCGCCAGCATTGCCATATGTATCTCTCGGTCTTGCTCCATTCTGAGAAGCCTGTTGGCCCATATCAACTTCTGTGAATATTCCGCTCCCTGATCCCTTACAATATGTATCTTTTTCTTGGCATTCTCTAGTTCTTCATTACCGGTGTATTGAAATACACCAGAAAAAAACACCAATAGAAGCCCTGCATATCTAAATGATTGAAGGTCATCTCTGGTGTTTATCATTATAAATGTTATTATAAACGGAACAATCAAAATCAGCTTTTCTATCCGCTTATTTTTTACAAGCAGACTGATCTCAAACATAAAAAGAATACAGACCGAAACACCTATATCCAGTGTTTGGGTGCTTCGATCTGCATACATTAAAAAGTATAAAGCTAAACATATAAAAATTCTTGAGATGACTTTTCGTATCATGCGCTATTTAATTTCCTGCTCTGTTTCCAGCCTTTGCCTAATCAATTCCTAATATGTATACGGCCCTTGCCTACTTGACTCATGCTCTTTCCTTGATCCTGTTGATAGCAAGACCTGCTGCGAGTATCACAACCGCAAACAACAATTGCATTATAGCACATACCGCGAAGTCATAACCCAGTATATTTCCCACAGGATTGTTGTTTATCACATCGTTTCCCTCTACAAACCAATACATAGGGAAAAATCTTGCAAATTTTAAAACTCCTACACTGAGGATCTCTTTACTGATGAAAACTCCACTTATAAATGACATCGTGAGAACTACAGAATTGGATATTAAGTTGATAATACTATCATCATTTGTTAAAGAACTGATCAGATATCCAATACTTATTCCAGGCAACATAGTGATCAGCAGATTAAGCACATAGTATCCTATCTTGCCGTATTCCGGACTTGCCATTCCCGAATATGCCGAATATGCTATAAAAGGTACAACCATTATTAAAGCTGAGACCAAGATTCCAAGAACGATTTCTGCATTTTTCCTTAAGTAGGAATATGCTGATATCGAAATTCTGTTACGAACATCTTCATCTCTAATGGCTACAAGTACCATTCCAATTGATTCACAAAGGATCATATATAGTCCATATGATGCGAAATTAAACAAAAAACATAAAATATCTGTGCCCTGTTTAACTTCCGGAGATATCATTTTGACATCAGAATCTGATGCCACATCCGTAGCGATTTTGGCTTTATCTATACTTTTGTCTATAGATAAACCACTTTGTTTATACGCCTTTACATCATTTATATATGTATTAAGCTTTCTGGTCATTATGGCTTCGCTTGTCGTAGTTTCTCCAGCGATATATTTTATCTCAGAATCACCATTCCCTATATTATCCTGATATCCCTTTGGGATTACCACCGCATAATCTGCTATGCCAAATCTTATATAGTCATTTATTTTTTTCAGATTATTAGTTTTTAGATCAACCTTTTTATCATCTTTTTTGATATAATCGGTTACAGCCCTGGATAATCCACTTTTATCATTATCAATTATAGCAACGTTAAGTGATCTGCTCTCAAAAGATTTCTTCATCGTGTCAGCGTTGGCTGAGGCAGAAATACTTCCAAATACCACAAATACTATTAGATATATGATCAAGGATTTCCAGTTTCTTTTAAAAATCGTAAGAAAAACTTTAAATACTGTCATAAGACCTCCTCGATAATTTAATTGCAGCTACCACCACAAATAATAAAATCATACCTGCTAAAACAATCACATCTCTCCAGTAATCTGCATTTATTCCGTAGGTTCCCGCTACGTAAAGTGCATCTGTAAATACCGATGAAGGGTTAATTCTATTAATGATGGGGCAATTAAGCTCTATTAGCTGTCTCATATTGCCTACCATAAGTCCACTTAAGAATGACGATGTCATGGTAAATGCCAGAGGTATTACAATATCCATTGTTTCATTGCCAGAAGTAAAAGAACTTATAGCAAGACCACTTGTGATTCCCACTGCGCCACCTAACGTAGTAATAAGTATCACATAGCCAATCGGAACTCCAAATGACAATCCCAGTACGAAATTAATATAGCTTACGATAACTATATTTGAAAAGAATTCAATAACAATACCTGCCACAGTAGCCGCAACAATTGCCTGTATTTTCGGTGTGGGCGAGCATTCAAACCTAAGTCCTTTATTGGACTTATTAGCAGATATTCCCTGCATAAAGATAACACTCATCCATGATGAAAATAAAGATGCCATAGCTAAAAGTGAAAAGAAATACTGCATGTATGGGGATATCGGCTTCGCCTTAAAAGTAACCGCTGACATGTTCTCCATGCTGCCAAGCTGTTTTCCCAATTTGGCCATTATCTCTGCTGTCATACCCTTAGTGCTCATATCCGTCATGACTTTTTCATCATTTAAATAAGTTCTCAGGAATTCTGAGAGAATAGTCTGATTCATTCCTGTATCAGAAACTGAAAGTGAAGGTTTCTGATCCTTATCTGCATAATAGATTCCTGTTATCTTGCCCTTGTTTAGAAGGTTCTCAGCCTTATCTCTGGTTGTTTCTCTGAGATAAAACATCTGAGAATATTCGCTATCAGAATCACTGTTTTTATCAGATAATAATCTAACCATTTTCGAAAATGCACTTGATTCATCATCTGTTACGAGAGCGACCTTGATCGGTGAAAATTCGGATACATCCTTTTTGATCAGATTTCCAAACCCGGCATAAAAAGCTGTTCCCAGAACTATCGGGAATATAAGAGTCCAGGCAATTATCCATTTTTTTCTTAATATTTCCTTGAATTTATAAACCAGCAAATGTAGGAACATCAATCTCTAAGCTCCTTTCCTGTAATCTCTAGAAATACATCATTAAGAGTAGGAAGTTCTGAATTTACTCTTCCAAAATCAACATTTTTTTCCATCAGATAATTCATTACATGAACCAGATTATGGGTTCCACCATCGCACTTGATTATAAGTTTCTCACCGGATTCCCTAACATCATAAATGTGATTGATCTCTTTTATACCATTCACAATCTCATCTGATGCATTTTTAATATCTACTATGATCGTTTCTCTATTTTTCAGGCTGGCCTTGAGCTTGGTAGCTGTTCCCTCTGTGACATTTCGTCCCCTATCCATTATCACTATCCTAGAGCATAATTCCTCGACCTCTTCCATGTAGTGAGATGTATATATTATAGTTGCACCATTATGATTAAGAGATCTTATTCCCTCTAATATGGCATTTCTGCTCTGTGGATCAACAGCTACCGTAGGTTCATCGAAAATAATCAGCTTTGGTTTATGTGCTATTCCACAGGCAATATTCAATCGTCTAAGAAGTCCTCCTGATAATTTTTTAGGCCTATACTTCATATATTCTCTCAAGCCTGCAAAATCTATCGCTTCCTCAACTAATTTCTTTCTCGCATCCTTGTCCTTGATATACAGTCCGCAAAAGAAATCTATATTTTCATAAACTGTGAGCTCATCGATAACAGCTACATTTTGCATAACAACACCGATATCTTTTTTGATGTCATAAGCATTAGGACTCATCTTTCGCCCGAATATCTCAATCTCTCCCTTGTCATATTTTAGGATTGAAAGCAGGCAATTAAGTGTTGTGGTCTTGCCTGATCCATTTGGACCCAACAGTCCCAAGATCTCGCCTTCTCGTATATCCAGTGAGAAATGATCTACTGCCAGCTTTTCTCCGTATCTTTTTACCAGATTATCAATCTTCACTACAGATGTATCCATAATTGAATTCTCCTCGTTTACATTCTATTATTGTTACATGATCTACAACATGCTCTTTGTTCTTACCACATGCTACTAGATTTACTCTTTTGGTAAAAGTAACTTCAGTAAGTTTCAATGTGACTAAAGTCACATTTTGTATAAATATTGTTAAAAGTTTGCGTATTGTTACACTTAACACTACATTGGAGAAACCGAAAATAAATATGTCGGATCAGGATTCAAGAAATTCTGTGATAACAAAAAAGTAAGCATTGCTGATTTTTATATTGATAATACAACATATAATGATAAAAAACAGGCAATAGACACAAATATGATTGGTTCAATCCATACTGAAGTAACAACTGGTAGTGGGAAAAGTGCCCATACCATGACTGTAGAAGGTTAATCAAAATACAAAACATCCTCCAATAACAACATCAAAATGGCAATTCTATATGATGGTTGGGATTATACACCAAGATGTCTCAATATAAATGGTCACTCTCTCAATTGGTATAGTTGTTTATACCCATTGGCACCACGCTACACTTATTAAACAATTAATCAAAGTTAAACATGGTGAAAACAATGACAAATAAAAAAAATCTTATTCTAATCATATTGCTTGCAATCAGCTTTATGGGTATCATTCTTTCGCTGTTTAGACTAGACAATTGCAAGAAGAACAGACAAAAATCCGATGATCTATTTACAAAAAAAGAGATCAGTTAAATATTAACTAATCTCTTCTAATTTGCAGACACCTTTCACAGTATCATATAATCAAATAGGTTCCCTACTCGTTCAATAATATTACAATTAATATTACTTAGCCTTCTTTGTAAATATTCTGTACATAAATGTTAATATAACACCTGCTACAGCGAATATCATAGCGTATATAAATGCGTTTCTATATTCTCCAGTTGCTTGAAATGTATTACGCATGATCTGTGGTCCAAAGTACCCGGCAAGTGCAAAACCGATAAACATAATTCCATAGTTAACCGAATTATTCTTTGGTCCAAACTGATCAGCTGTAAATCCAGGATAAACTCCCATAAATGATCCAAAACTGACACCTACTACTGACAGGCCTACATAGAATAGAGCTACACTTCCTTCTCCTGAATTAAAGAGACATAAGAGACCAATCACTGCAATAATGCAGGCGATCATAAGTGTGTTTATACGACCTAGCTTATCCGATAATGTACCTGCAACTATACGACCTAGCGCATTGAAAAGTGCAAGCACAGAAACTGTAAGACTGGCTGCCACTGCATCCATGCCGATCATATTCTGAGATACTGCAGCTGCCTGAGAGATGATCATCATTCCTGTGAATGCCCCACAGGTAAGTAAGAGAAGCATTACGTAGAATACAGGAGTACTAAGCATTCCCTTCCAATTCTTATTAACCGGTGCGCTACCAGTCGATCCTACCGCCGGTTCCCATCCCTCTGGCTTGTAGCCGTCCGGACACTGCTCGAGAAACATACATGAAACTGCTATGAGCACCATAAATACTATTCCAACTACCTTGAATGCAAATGTAGCGTCTGTGCTTTTTACAACTAATGTCACTATCGGAGTCAGGATAACCGAGCTCATTCCATATACAGCTGTTGTTATACCACCTACCAGACCCCTCTTGTCCGGAAAAAACTTTATACAAGTAGAAATTGTGCTGCCATAAGCCATTCCGAGTCCAAGACCTCCGATAAGACCATAAGTTACGATCAAGAAGCCTATGCTGGTGGCAAATCCTGACAGAAACATTCCGAGGCCCCACATAACGCCTCCAACCAGAATGACCTTTTTAGGTCCTATTTTGTCGTTAAACCAACCACCGAAAATCATTGTAATAGGTCCAACTGCGTTGGCTATTGTGTATACGATTGCTAAATCTCCAGGTGTTACTTTCATACCCATTGTTGAGTTAAAATATTCTGCCATTGCACCTGAAAATACAGACCAAGCATAAATAGAGCCAAGGCAAAGATTAATAAAACATCCAGCCACTAAGATAATTTATCTTTTTTTGTCTAAGTTCATTTTGTAGCCTCACTTTTTATATTTTATGATTTATAGAATTATATGTCTAACGCAGCATGGTATCCCCAATATACTGCATTAGTAATTGTTGAAACCTTGGATGCATCTCCGATTACACGAACAAATGGAGCTGTGTCTCTAAGAGCATTAACAACGTCAGAGCGTGAGCGTTGTCCTAGTGCACATATAACGCTGTTGCCCTCTACGAGAACTTCCTTGCCACTGGCATCCTCACATAAAACACCATTTTCAGTAACCTTGATTGCCTTATAACCTGTATTTACAGTAACATATTTGTCGATCTGCTGTAATAAAAGTGGACGATGTCTGACATTTGCATCAGGAGCCAGAGTATCTCTCATCTCGATGATCTCTACATGCTTGCCTGCCTGTCCCAGATGAACGGCACATTCACATCCTGCGAGTCCGCCACCCATAACTACGACATTATCACCGACCTTATCCTTTTCTTTGTAATAATTGTTAACAACTACTACATTATCTCCATCAAGTCCTGGAATCGGCGGCACAAGAGGTGTAGAACCAACCGCAATAATAAGCGCATCGGCATTTACTTTTTCAACGTACTCTTTTGTCACTTCTGTATTGAGTTTAATTTCCACACCAGCTTCTCTTGCCAGGATTTCATAAGTACCTGTTATCTGATACATCTCATATTTGAAAGGAATAGCCTGCTCGCTCTGCCATACAT
>JAGOLM010000062.1 GCA_017994075.1 Lachnospiraceae bacterium | reverse complement strand
GGATAAGCCCCTTAACGTGGCTTTTTTCTATGAAAAAAAGGCATCAGAATCTCCCTGGATATATGGACATGAACTGGGAAGAAACTATATTGAAAATTCTTTTGACGGTAAGGTTAGAACGCATCTGTATGATGAATGTACATCAGATGAGAAATTGGCCGAAGCAATTGATGATGCGGTAGCCCAGGGCGTAGAGATGTGCTTTACGGTATCGCCTAGACAGATGCCGGGGACACTTAGATCGTCATTTCATTATCCCAAGACCAAGTTTCTAAACTGTTCCATCAACTTGTCTCACAGCACAGTCAGGACATATTATGGCAGAATGTACGAGGCCAAGTTCCTGTTGGGAGCATTGGGAGCAACCATGGCCAAGGACAATAAAATAGGATATCTGGCATCATATCCCATATATGGTCAGGTATCTGAGATCAATGCATTTGCCACAGGAGCCGCTCTTATCAATCCGGATATCAAGATCCATCTGAAATGGTCTTGCGTTAAGGATTGTAATTGGAAAAAGGAATTCCGGGATGAGGGAATAGACCTGGTCTCAGGACCTGAACTTATAATGCCCAATAAAGCATCCAGAGAGTACGGACTTTTCAGGGTGCGCCCGGATGATACAACAGAGAATATTGCGTTTCCGGTATGGAACTGGGGCAAATATTATGAAAGCATTATTCAAGAATATATGGATGGTGAATGGAATGATGCAGAACAGGATAAAGGTTTGAACTATTTCTGGGGAATGTCCTCAGGCCTTATCGATATTATCTTATCGGGACATCTAAGCTACTATTCAAAAAAGCTGGTGGATTCCCTTAGAACTGTGCTGATAAACGGCATATTGAATCCCTTTGACGGAGAGATACATAGTCAGGAAAAATTAGTCAAAGTTGATGGTCAGCCATCACTTACTTATGAGGAAATAGTTTCTATGAGTTGGTTAAATGATAATGTGAAAGGCCGCCTGCCCGAAAAGGATGAGATAAAAGAGGAAGCACTGGATACGATCTCTGTAAGTGGTATTCTTGATAATTACTTGTAATACAGCAACAGCTGATAAGTTTTTTTAGTATATGAATATTTTAACGAATGTTATTGATAGAAAACATGTCAAAGAGGGTTTGATTTGAAGATTTTATGTGTAGCGGACGAGGAAAATAAAGGACTATGGGATTATTTCAATGCAGAGAAGGTCAAGGACATAGGTCTGATAATATCTTGTGGTGACCTGCATTCTGATTATCTGCAATATCTGGTTACGATGACCAATGTTCCACTTTTGTATGTAAGAGGAAATCATGATAAAAATTATGACAGGAAACCACCTCTTGGATGTACTAATATTGAGGATAAGATATTTGATTACAAAGGTCTTAGAATCCTAGGTATGGGCGGATCTATGAAATATGGTGTCAGCCCGGATATGTACACTGAGAGCGAGATGGCTCACAGGATCAAAAAGCTTAATTCATCAATTGTGATAAGAAATGGATTCGACATATTGGTGACTCATGCCCCTGCCAAGGGTTATGGAGATCTGGAGGATCTGCCACATCAGGGATTTCAGTGTTTTAATACCCTTATGGATAAGTGGCATCCCAAGTACATGTTACATGGGCATGTTCATCAATCCTATAATGCCAATGGGTTTAAACGAGAATATGATCACCCGTCAGGGACTAAGATCATAAATTGCTATGATAATTATATACTGGATTTTAAGGATGAGGATCATCCCCCTAGAGGGAAAACCGGTTCGACTCTGTACGATCTGTATACAGCAATGTTAGATCAATCAAAAAAGAAATACTAGAAACCGAAATGGCTGTAGAACCATTTATAATAGCAAAAACAGAGTTGTGCAAAACAGTAAAAGACTAAGGAAAATATATTAAATGTCAAAAAACAGAAGAGATGGTCTAGAGGATATCAGAAGTGGAACAAAACTGAATAATAGAGAGATGATAGCACTTACATCAAGACTCTCATTTCCACCAATGGTAACAGAAATATCTATTCTTCTTATGGCATTTATAGATGCAGCGATGGTGGGCTCTCTTGGGGCTGATTCCTCTGCAGCAGTTGGACTTGTATCATCGACCACGTGGCTGATCGGTGGACTGATGAGAGCCGCATCGGCGGGATTTACAGTTCAGGTTGCGACAATGTCCGGAGCACGAGAATGGAAAAAAGCCCGGATAATAATGAAGCATGGAGTGTTAATAGTTACTTTAATTGGAATACTTTTAGGGATCATTGGATTCGCTATAGCAGGAGGATTACCGGTATGGCTTGGCGGAGGTAGAGAAGTCATAGGTGATGCATCAATTTATTTTAAGATATATGCCTTTTCACTTCCATTTTTGGCTTTGGATTTTGTGGCAAGTGGAATGCTTCAGTGCAGTGGAGATATGAAGACACCTAGTATCCTTAATGTATTTATGTGCCTATTGGATGTTATTTTTAATTACTTTTTCATATATGAGACCAGACCTGTTTCCTTTTTTGGTGCGGATATCACTATGCCGGGACTGGGAATGGGCGTGGCGGGGGCATCTCTTGGAACATCTCTTTCGGAGGTGGTCTGCGGTCTCTTAATGTTTTATTTCCTGTGGTTTAGATCAGATAAGCTCCGCTATCGAAAAGGAGAGAGAGAACCGATCAGAAGGGAAGAGATCCGGAGAGCATCAAAGATATCATTCCCAATTACTTTTGAAAATATATTGTCTGGTGGGGCTCAGATCGTTGCGACTAGAATCGTATCGCCTCTTGGAGCTGTAGCTCTTGCGGCCAATTCCTTTGCTGTGACAACAGAAGGATTCTGCTATATGCCGGGGTTTGGCATACAGAGTGCATCAACTACTCTTGTGGGCCAGAGCCTAGGTGCAGGGAGGCGAGATGTATCTAAAAAGATAGGATGGATATGCGTTATCTCCGGAATGGTTATCATGACTATAACAGGTGGTCTGATGTACGCGTTTGCACCTGTCCTAATAGGTTTCTTGACACCTGTGCCGGCAATTAGAGAATTAGGAGCAGAGGTTCTCAGAATAGAGGCCTTTGCTGAACCATTTTTTGCAGCACAGATCGTAGGTGCTGGAGTATTCAGAGGAGCTCAGGACACCCTGGGACCATCTATTATCAATTTCTCGACTATGTGGATAATCAGGCTTCCATTAGCATATTTTCTGGCTTCTAGGATAGGGCTTAAGGGTGTATGGATCGCTATGTGCCTACAGCTTATAATATGCGGAATCATTTTTCTGATCAGATTATGGTGGAAGTCTAGGAAACAGCAGAGTTAAATTATTGATATAAATTATACAATCGTTACCAAAGGTAGCTTGAAATCCCACTGATTTCGAGTATTATATTAGCGTATGAATTTATTGAATGATGACGCATTTGGAATATAAGCGAAAACGTTTCTATTTCTAAATGGATTATATGTCAAAAATCGGTATTGAATCAAAAAATGGAGGATATAGATGTCAGAGAAGTATGATGTTGTAATTATTGGATCAGGTCCTGGAGGAATATATGCAGCCTACGAGCTTGTTCAGAAAAAGCCGGGATTAAAAATAGCCATTTTTGAAGAAGGAAATGAGCTTTCAAAACGTCACTGCCCAATAGATGGTGAAAAGATCAAGTCATGCATTCACTGTAAATCTTGCGCCATAATGAACGGTTTTGGCGGAGCCGGAGCATACTCAGACGGAAAATACAATATAACCAATGATTTTGGTGGTACCCTTTATGAATATATCGGCAGAAAAAAAGCCATAGAACTCATGGAATATGTGGATGCTATCAATATGAAGCATGGTGGTGAGGGCACGCATATGTTCTCAACATCCGGAAGTGATTTCAAGAGACTTTGTATGCAGAATGGCCTTACACTTTTAAATGCTTCTGTACGTCATCTTGGAACTGATGTAAATTATATTGTTTTGGAGAAACTCTATGCAGAGCTGTCCAAATCGGTTGATTTTTTCTTTGATACACCTATAGAAACTATTGATAAAACAGAATCAGGATATAGAGTCAATCATAAAAACGGCTCTACAGAAAGTGATTATGTTATCGTCTCTGTAGGACGTTCCGGAAGCAAATGGATGGAACAGGTATGCTGTGATATGGGTATCCCGACCAAATCAAATAGAGTAGATATCGGTGTAAGAGTTGAGCTGCCGGCAGAGATCTTTTCACATATAACGGATGAATTATATGAGGGCAAGATAGTATATAGAACCAAGAAATTTGAAGACAGAGTGAGAACCTTCTGTATGAACCCTCATGGCATCGTAGTAAATGAAAATACCAATGGTATAGTCACTGTTAATGGACATAGCTTTGAGGATGAAAAGAAAAAGACTAAAAATACTAATTTTGCACTTCTTGTTGGAAAGCATTTCTCAGAACCCTTTAAGGATTCCAATGGATATGGTGAGAGTATCGCCAGACTGTCAAATATGCTGGGTGGCGGCGTGATTATACAGAGATTTGGTGACCTCGAAAGAGGAAGAAGAAGTACCCAGAAGAGAATCGACGAAGGAACTGTTCGTCCTACGCTTAATGCTACTCCGGGAGATCTGTCATTGGTTCTGCCTAAGAGAATTTTGGATGGAATAATTGAAATGATCCATGCTTTGGATAAGATTGCTCCGGGAACAGCTAATGATGATACTCTTTTATATGGAGTAGAGGTTAAATTCTATAATATGGAAGTAGAATTGGATGAAAACCTTGAAAATAAGAAATATAAGGATCTGTTTATAATCGGAGATGGATCTGGAGTTACTCATTCACTGTCCCATGCATCTGCAAGTGGAGTATATGTAGCCGATGAGATACTGGACAGGATCTGAATAATTACTTGAGATCACTGGGTTTGTCCAACCTATATTCTATATAGCCTTCATGTATCCATTTTTTGACTTTTCCCATGGGAATATCAAAATGTGAGGCTACTTCGAATTCGGTGACATCATTTTTCAGGATATATTCTTTGACCTCTTGATAGAGCTCATTATCAGTGCAGCTCTCGCATAAGGGACCCAGCGATGATGACGGAAGAGGTCTTCCGCACTTTTTACATACACGGCGTTGTTTTTCATTGTGTAATTCTAACATGTGGCGCGCCTCCAATCGTGAAAAATAGTATGGATATATTATAGAACGTGGATTTGAAAAGTCAATTTTTGAAATTTTGTATAGAATTTTTTGAAAATAGAAATTTATAAAAAGAAATTTGTGAAAAAATCTATAAAAATCTACAAAAAGAAAATCTAGAAAGAGGGAATAAGAGGAATGTTACAGGAAAGCATTAAAAAACTGGTTCAGTATGGGATAGACACTGGCCTGACTCCGGAGTGTGAGAGAGTCTATACTACGAACCTGCTTCTGGAAGTTTTCCATGAGGATGAATATACAGATCCTGATATTTTAAATGGCAAGATTGTTTTAGATGAAGTCCTAGAAGATCTGCTTCAGGAAGCTGTAAAAAAAGGGTTATGTGAAGACGGTATTGTATACAAGGATATTTTTGATACTAAGATCATGAACTGTCTATGTCCTCGACCAAAAACAGTAAAGGACGAATTCTTTAGATTGTATGAGAAATCACCGGAAGATGCTACAAACTATTTTTACAAATTAAGCTGTGATTCTAATTATATCAGAACGACTCGTGTAGCTAAGAATATGAAATGGGAAACAGAGACAGAATACGGAACCCTTGATATTACCATCAATCTTTCCAAGCCTGAAAAGGATCCTAAGGCAATTGCAGCCGCACTTAAGGCCAAGTCCAGTTCTTATCCAAAGTGCCAACTCTGTATGGAGAACGAGGGTTATGCCGGACGAGTAGATCATCCTGCCAGAGAAAATCACAGAATCATCCCCATAACTATCAATAATTCAAATTGGGGATTCCAGTACTCACCATATGTATATTTCAAGGAGCATTGTATAGTATTTAATGGTGAGCATATACCGATGAAGATCGATAAAGCTGCTTTTAAGAAGCTTTTTGATTTTATAAAACAATTTCCTCATTATTTCCTTGGTTCCAATGCGGATCTTCCAATTGTGGGAGGATCAATCCTTACCCATGACCATTTTCAGGGAGGACATTATACATTTGCAATGGAAAAAGCCCATGTTGTTGAAAAATTTGAGATAAAGGGCTACGAAGATGTTGAGTGTGGAATCGTAAAATGGCCACTTTCCGTTATTCGTCTCGATGCAGAGGATCCTGACAGGATAATTGAGCTGGCTGATCATATACTGAATGCATGGAGAGGTTACACAGATGAGGCAGCATATATCTATGCTGAAACAGATGGAACACCACACAATACAATTACTCCTATAGCCAGAAAAAGAGGGAATCTATTTGAACTGGATCTCACTCTTAGAAACAATATTACAACAGAGGACAGACCTCTCGGTGTATATCATCCCAGAAATGAATATCATCATATCAAGAAGGAAAATATCGGTCTTATAGAAGTTATGGGACTTGCGGTTCTCCCCGCCAGATTAAAGTCTGAAATGGAAGAGATGGTTCCTTATCTGATAAATGGCAAAGTATCCGAATTAAATAAAAATGAAAATCTGAAAAAGCATGCTGATTGGGCTGAGGAATTTACTAAACAGTATGATAATATCGATGAAGATAATGTAATGGCAATTCTACAGGATGAAATCGGGAAAGTATTCTGTAAGGTACTTGAGGATGCCGGAGTATATAAGAATACACAGGAGGGCATGGAATCCTTCAGGAGATTCATAGACACATTATAAAAGTGGAATGCAGCATTAGAATATTACGATTATGTGTAATGAGTAATATCAGAAAGGGATGTTATGACACAATTTGACAAGAGAAATATCTCAATGATGATGGATCTCTATGAGCTGACAATGGCTAACAGCTACTATCTCACAGAGGACAGAGAAAAAAGAGTAGCATTTGATGTGTTTTACAGAAAAAACCCGGATGATGGCGGATTTGCAATATTTGCAGGATTGGAACAGGTTGTAGAATATATTACAAATATTCACTTTGAAAAAGAAGATATAGAATACCTTAGATCACTTAACAGCTTTGATGAAGGATTCTTGAATTATCTGGCAGAGTTTAATTTTAGTGGGGATGTGTATGCTTTTCAGGAGGGGACGATAATGTATCCGGGTGAGCCGATCGTGACAGTAGTGGCTCCACTTATAGATGCACAGATAGTAGAGACAGAGATACTGGCACAGGTCAATCATCAGTCACTCATTGCTACCAAGGCAAGGAGAATAGTAAGAGCAGCTCTTGACAGACCGGTTTCTGATTTCGGGGCAAGACGTGCTCATAATAATGATGCAGCTATCTATGGGGCAAGAGCTTGTTATATCGGAGGAGTAAATGGTACGGCTACAGTTTCTGCCGGACAGTACTTCAATATCCCTGTAGGCGGAACAATGG
>JAGOLM010000024.1 GCA_017994075.1 Lachnospiraceae bacterium | reverse complement strand
AGTTTTTAGTTGTATTAGATAAAAAATAAGGTCTAAGATTAACAGGAACTGCAATCCTCACCGGATGTTTTTTGGTGATCTTTCCGGGATGAGCCTGATATATTGCATAGACAAAACAAGCTATAAAATAGTTGTTGATTGACGTATGATATTTCTCTTTTGATATCTTCTTAAGCTGTGATACGCTCAAAAAACCACAAATAGTCCCAAATCCTCCGTATGGAAGTTTCTCTCCCTTTAGAAGATATGCCTTTTTGGACTTATACTGACTGGCGTTGGCTTTTTTATAATTTCTCACAAAACTATCATCTCTGTCAAGAGATGTCTCTTCAGAGAGTTCGTCCCCAAGCTTTTTTCTAAGGTCAGGGTATAAGAGTCTGATATATTGATATGTTATCTCTCTTAAGAAACCGATCCCACCCATTCCATCTGCAAGTGCGTGAAATGCTTCAAGATTAATTCTATTTTTATAATAAGTAACAGAAAACATGTAGCTATTATTACGATTTGCATGGATAAAGCGACACGGGTATTCGCTTTCTTCGTTGACCTTCGGTGCTTGTTTTCCATTTTCTTCAAAATAATACCAGAACACTCCTGTTCTCAGTCTAAGATTAAATCCAGGAAATTTGGGTAGGACAATAGAAAGTGTTTCTTGAAGTTTCACTGGATCTATCGCATCCTTTAGAACAACGCTGATCCTATATGTATTTGTCATGCTTTCTCCGGCTATCACCGGAAAAATATTAGCTGTATTATCCAGCTTCTCCCATTTAATATATTTTCTTTTCAAATTTTACACCATTTTGTATTTGCATTTTTATAATTTAGTTTAATCGATTTTTGTATTATAACACGAAACCATATACATAAAAAAAGAAACCGAAGGATAAACCTTCGATTTCTATTTTAAACTATTTACATGATATGGTCAAAAATATAGTGACTAGTTTATCAAAGCCGGCATCACATACTTAAGTACGAAAAGGACTGCAAGTACGTACATGAGCGGAGTAATCTTCTTCTTTTCCTCACAAATAATATTACCAACGATATTGATAACGACATATGAAATCACTCCTATTGAAATACCTTCTGCAATGCTATAGCAAAGTGGCATAGCAATAAGGGTAAGATAAGCAGGAACAGACTCACGAATATCATCAAATTTAAGATCAAGTACAGCTGAGACCATAAGAAAACCAACATATAAAAGAGCCGGTGCTGTAGCAAATCCAGGAATAGAAGTAAATATCGGAGCGAAGAAAATCGCAATTAAGAACATAAATCCAGTTACCACTGATGCAAGACCAGTTCTAGCACCAGCACCTACTCCTGCAGAGCTCTCAACAAATGTAGTAGTTGTAGATGTTCCAAATACCGCTCCTGCACAGGTAGCAATTGCATCTGCTGTAAGTGCTCCTTTGACATTTTTAAGTTTTCCATCTTTATCAAGCATTCCAGCTCTATCAGAAACTCCTATTAGTGTTCCGATCGTATCAAACATATCAACAAACAAAAATGAAAATGTAACTACTGCAAAATCAAGAGGTTTGACTCCTGCGAAACTTGTATTAAAACACTGTCCAAATGTAAGACCTAGCTTTGAAAAATCTGTAAGTCCAAGTGATGGATAAACTGAATAGAATCCAGCTTTGGGATCAGGAATATAAATTCCAGAAGCTTGACATATCATTCCAAGCACCCAAGTAATAATAATTCCAAGAAGCAATGCAGCCTTAATATTTTTCATCTCAAGAATAACAACTACCATGAGTCCAACCAAAGCAAGCAAAGCACAGATTCCCGCTGTATGCCAGTTTCCAGAAAAACTAACAACTGTTACGAGTGTCGAATCGTTATTTACAACAATATGTGCATTTTGCAGTCCTATAAATGCCACAAAAAGACCTATTCCTGCACCAACACCTTTTTTTAAGGACATTGGAATTGCATTGAAAATAGCTTCTCTGACTCTTGTAAGTGAAAGAATAATAAATATAATTCCTTCAACAAATACTGCAAGTAGTGCAATCCTCCATGAATATCCCATAGTTCCACATACTGTGTATGCAAAATAAGCATTAAGTCCAAGTCCAGGTGCCAAAGCAAATGGGTAATTTGCCATTAATGCCATACACATTGTACCAACAAATGCTGCAAGGCACGTAGCCATAAGAATGGCATGTGGATCCATTCCCGATGCAGCCAAAATATTGGGGTTAACAGCCAGTATATAAGCCATTGTCATAAATGTGGTGAGTCCACCAATAACTTCTGTCCTAACCGTTGTTCCAGCTTCCTTCAAGTGAAACATCTTTTCAATCATAACTCTCTCCTATCTTGTCAACCCTCACAGGGGTCTAAAATGATATTCCCTCACAGGGGAACACAACAATATATCTGAAACGGCATAGCCGGTTCATTCATAAATAAAAGCACGACCAAAAACAATAAGAAGCAGTGTAACCTGCTTCTTATTACTTATTTAGTGTTTAAATTGAATATGTTTTTGAATATTCGCTGACAGCAAATTCAAATTCAGGAGTATTTTCAATTCTAAATGAATCCTTGTAAACATGATTTTCAAGAGCGTCATCTTCATTGACCTGAATCATTGTAGCTCCTACATTTGAGCAATGATCTGCCACTCTTTCGAGATTTATATACAGATCTTCAATAACCACAGAATTCTCAATATTACACTTGCCTTTCTGTAGTCTCTTAATATGATGTTTTTTCGCCTTGGCATTGAGAATATCTATTGATTCTTCAAAAGGTTCTATTCTCTTTGCATTATTGATGTCACTATTAATATATGAATCCGTTGTAAGGGCAACTATATCAGTAACAGCATTTAGATAGGTACCGATTTCAAACTTGGCTTTATCAGAAAACTTCAATTTTTTATAATTAATATCTTCTGAACACTCCGCTATATTCCTAGCATGATCAGAAATTCTCTCGAAATTATTTATACACTGCATAATTCGAGATACAGTTTCATTATCTTCCACATTAAGAGACTTTCCACTTAATTTAACAAGATATGTCCCAAGTCTATCCTCATACTTATCAATAGCTGTTTCCAATGATATGACCCTTGCCACCGCATCCGCATTATAATTCAGTAGTGTAGATGTAGCTATTAACAGACACTGATTAGTAAGTTCAGCCATTCTGTTTGAGACTGTTACGGTCTGAGCAACTGCAAATGAAGGCTGTTCCATAAAACGCTCGTCCAATATACCAAGTTCTTTTGTATATTCTGATTCATCAGCTTCGTCTGTTCCCGCAACCGTTATAGTAGCAAGTTTAACAAGGAATTTGTTAAACGGAATCCAAAGAATAGTCGTCACAATATTAAATACTGAATGTACTATAGCTATTCCAACCGCATTGGCACGATCGTCAAAAAATGAGAAGCCTATAACTGCATTAATTATATAGAATGCTGCCATAAACACAACTGTTCCGATCAAGTTAAAATACAGATGGATAAATGCTGCTCTCTTTGCATTCTTTTTAGCGCCAATAGCAGAAATAAGTGTGGTAACACATGTCCCGATATTCTGACCCATAATAATTGGTACAGCAATGCTATATGTAACTGCTCCTGTTGAGCAAAGTGCCTGAAGAATACCAACTGATGCAGAAGAACTCTGAATAGCGGCTGTAAGTACAAGACCAGCTAGGAGTCCTAGCATCGGATTCTTAAACAAAAGAAGAAGATTTGCAAACTCAGGAACATTAGAAAGAGGTGCTACCGATGTAGTCATTGTATTCATTCCGAACATAAGAACAGAGAATCCCAAAAGAATCTGGGCAATATCCTTTTTCTTTTGATCCTTGGACAATAAACGTATAAGAGTTCCGATAAGTGCAAGAATCGGCGTCCAACTCATAGGTTTAAAAAGCTGAACAACAACAGAGCCACCCTCTATTCCGGATAAGCTAAGTATCCATGAAGTAATGGTTGTTCCGATATTTGCTCCCATTATGATTCCTACAGCTTGGTTTAGATTCATGATCCCAGAATTAACAAAACCTACAACCATAACTGTGGTAGCTGCAGATGCCTGAATGACTGCTGTTACACCTGCGCCAAGAAGAACTCCCTTTATAACGGTATTCGTCAGTCTCTCAAGAATGCCTTCAAGCTTACCGCCTGCAGTTTTTGTGAGACCTTCTCCCATTAGTTCCATTCCATACAGGAAAAGAGCGATTCCCCCTATCAGAGTAAGAACATTAAATATTGACATGTTTTATTTTTTTTCTTTCTTATCCTTATCTTTTTTCATATCAAAAGACTCGTCAGCTTTTTTCTCAGATTCAATTGCATCTTCAGGCTTCTCAATAAATGAAATAGCCTCTTTCTGCATAGGGATACGGCAGTTTTTGTTGCTTCCAAACTCAACGATAACGGTATCGTCCTGAATGTCAATTACAACTCCGTAAAAACCACTGGTAGTAAGAACAGTATCTCCGATTGAGAGTGTGTTCATCAGTTCCTTTTTCTTTGCCTGTTCTTTTTTCTGAGGACGAATCATTGCAAAATACATAAATCCAAAGATAATTACAAGCCAAACCACAAGTCCAATGCTTGTCATGCCGCTTCCGGCTGTAAGTGAAATCATTTTAGTTAAAACCTCCTAAAATCGTATTATTAACAGTTACTATTACTACAGTAATACATCAATTTAACTGCCCTACAATTTTATCTGATGTAGAACCTATTTACAAGAAATAAATTAAGATAATTTAAGGATTGTGAAAGTTGCAAGACACTCTCCCAATCCTTAATTAAAAAAACTATGAAATTAATCCATCACTTTCAGATCTTCAAGTCTCTGCTTCTTAAATTCCTTATATCTATGTTCTTCAATTGCTAATCTAATATCCGACATAAGTCTGTTATAAAAGCTCAAGTTATGAAGTACAAGCAATCTCATTCCTAGCATTTCCTTCGCTTTGAATAGGTGATGTATGTAGGCTCTTGAGTATGTACGGCATGCCGGACAGTTGCATCCCCCTTCTATTGGACGTGTATCAAGTTCAAACCTTTTATTCATCAAATTAAGCTTGCCATATCTCGTATAAGCATGACCATGCCTTCCATTTCGTGACGGATAAACGCAATCAAAGAAATCCACTCCACGATCGACTGATTCCAATATATCTCTTGGTGTTCCAACGCCCATAAGATATGTGGGTTTATTCTGTGGAAGATGTGGTGATGTGAATTCTATAGTGTCATACATTACCTCTGGCGGCTCGCCTACAGCCAGTCCTCCAATAGCATATCCATCCAGATCCATTTCAGATATCTTATCCGCATTCTGTATCCTGATATCTTCAAATGTTGCGCCCTGGTTGATACCAAAAAGAAGTTGGTGCGGATTGATCGTGTTCTGGCTCTCATTTAATTCATCCATTTTCTTTTTGCATCTAACGAGCCATCTCTCAGTCCTGGCAACGGAATTTTTCACATAGACTCTCTCAGCTACAGAACTGGGGCATTCATCAAATGCCATAGCAATAGTAGATCCAAGATTGGACTGAATCTTCATGCTTTCTTCCGGTCCCATAAAAATCTTATGCCCATCGATATGGGATTGAAAATATACGCCTTCTTCTTTTATAGAACGAAGTTTGGCAAGAGAAAACACCTGAAATCCACCTGAATCTGTAAGAATAGGTCTATCCCATACCATGAACTTGTGAAGTCCCCCAAGTTCTTTTATCATCTCATCCCCTGTTCTTACATGGAGATGATATGTATTGGAAAGTGCCACTTGTGTTCCGATGTCCTTTAGATCATCTGTTGACACAGCTCCTTTTATAGCTCCAACCGTGGCAACATTCATAAAAAGCGGGGTCTGAACCGTTCCATGTACGGTAGTAAACTCCGCTCTTTTAGCCATTCCATCTGTAGTAATAAGTTTATATGTTGAATTACCTGTCATTTTTTTCCTCTATAAATCTGTTTTATAAAATGTTTCTATTTGAGATAGTCGTGAAGTCATATTTCGCATCAGGAAATCAAGAATCGTAATTGCTGCCATAGCTTCTACTACTACAACTGCCCTAGGCACAATAACCGGATCATGTCTTCCTTTGATTTCAATTTCCGCATTTTCTGCATTTTCATTGACTGTATTTTGTTTTTTTGAAATCGATGGTGTAGGTTTTATCGCTGCACGGAAAAATAGCTCTCCTCCGTCAGAAATACCCCCAAGTGTTCCACCTGAATGATTAGTTGATTTTCTTATCACTCCGTTTTCAGATAAAAAGGCATCATTGTTCTCGCTGCCTTTTAATGAAGTAACGTCAAATCCATCACCAATTTCAAATCCCTTAACAGCTCCTATTGACATTATGGCTTTGGCTAATTCGCTGTCTAGCTTGTCAAATACAGGCTCGCCTATACCTGAAGGTACTCCAGTGACTCTGCAGGCTATAACTCCACCTGCCGAATCCCCTTCAAACATACATCCTTCAAGAAAGATTTTGGCCTCCGAATAAGAATCCTTATCCGGCATGCAAAGACTATTATTATCTCTTTCTTCTTTATCTAACCATGCTATTTGAACAGGACCAACAGATTCTGTGTATGCAAACACTTCTATTCCGAGCCTTTTCAGAATAGTAAGTGCAACCGCACCAGCTGCAACCCTGGCAACAGTTTCTCTGCCGGAAGAACGACCACCGCCTCGATAATCTCTGATACCATATTTTTCAAAAAATCCATAATCAGCATGTCCAGGTCTAAACAAATCTTCAATGTCTGAGTAATCTCCCGAATGCTGATCAGCATTTTCAATCACAAGCGCAATGGGAGTACCGGTTGTCACTCCCTTAAATATTCCTGACAAAATCCTGACATTATCACTCTCAGATCTCTTGGTTGCATATTTGGAATTGCCAGGCTTCCTTCTATTCAGATAAGGCTGTATATCATCCTCTGACAGAGGAAGTCCTGCAGGACAACCGTCAATAACAGCTCCAAGAGCTGTGCCATGAGATTCCCCAAACGTAGTTACTCTGAACAAATTACCGAATGTTGATCCAGCCATATAATTATCCTCTTATATTTTATGAATAACTATGCAATTAGGTTTCGATATTTTAACAGGTGCATTTTTCATAAGTGCATACCCATCTTTATAGTCAATATTAAACGTCCTAATATCACCAGTATCATGATTAAGTGCCGCGAAATACTTATCTCCAGGGAACATAGCAAGTGACTTGGGAAAATCTCCGCTTATAAGAGTATTAAACATCTTCTCAAGTTTTCCTGTCTTAGCATCTCTCTTTAAAAGAACAACACCATTAAATCCATCAATTGATACTGCAATATGTTTTTCATCTTCCGCAAATGAAAAATTACAAGCTGATGCATTGATATTAGGCTCATTTATAAGATTTATCTCATCAACAAGTTCAAATATCGGGTCATCATTCTCGCATCTATATGAATATACTTCCATTTCATTCAAAAAACATGTAAGCACATATGCAAACCTGCCATCAGATGAAAATTTCATCGATCTGACTCCTGAATCAATGTCAGGACGGACAATATCCTCAAGCTCAAGATGTCCAGTATTATAATCGATGTTGTATACCTTGATCTGATTAAGTCCTAGATCAACAGCACACAAAAATCTTTCATCAGGTGTGAGGCAAAGTGATGTAACCTTGGGATGATCCCTATGTCTCTCTCCAAATCCCTGTCCGAGATTCTGATGGAATATTCCAAAGGTAATATCCCCAATAGATCCATCATCATTAAGCTTCATAACAGTTATTTTTCCATCATGATAGCCACCTACAAACAAGAATCTACTTTTAGAATCAACAGCAATGGTATCACCTCTCATGCCGCCAATACTCATTGAATTGACCTTGGTCAGATCACCGTTCTCATCTATCGAAAAAGAAGCAACCCCTTCATCCTCAATAGAATATAGCATCTTGCCATCCTTTGAAACTACAAGATATGAAGCATTGTTGATCGGAGCAACTGATCTCTCAGTAAGCTTGCCTGTCTCAGCCTGTAAATCATATACATGAATGCCAACGCTTCCACTTCTGGTGTATGTTCCTACATAAGCTACATATTTGTCCTCTTTATTCATAAGACTATGCCTCCATTCTCCGTAAGATATCACCGGTACTAGGTACCACATCAAGTCTGATTGTTAGGTTCTCTTTCGCAGCGCATGCGCTTTCTTTGTGTCCGCCATCTTCGCCGTTTATAGAAAGAACTTTCGTGTCTATATTAACACCATTTGTTTTCATAATCACGATTTCTTCGCCTACAGTGAATTTATTTTTCTGCTGAATATGGAAAGTTCCATTTTCTTCAACTTTTCCTGTGGTTCCGATGTATGTACTTCCTTTTAAATATGTATTATTGTCATAAATCTGATCTTCCGATGATGGCTGTCCATAGAAAAAGCCTGTAGTGAATGGCCTGTATGTTGTGGACTTGATCTCACTCATGTACCATTTCAGATTAGAATCATATTTTTCTCTTGATTCAAAAAGGTCATCAATGGCCTTACGATAGGCCCTTACAACTGTAGATACATAAAGTGCAGTCTTCATCCTACCTTCAATTTTCAAACTATCAATACCTGCATCTATAAGATCCGGAATATGTTCTATCATGCACAGATCCTTGGAATTCATAATATACGTACCACGTTCATTTTCATAAATCGGTAGATATTCTCCAGGTCTTGTCTCTTCCATAAGTGCATATTTCCATCTGCATGGATGTGTACATTCACCATGGTTAGCATCTCTTCCTGTAAAGTAAGCGCTAAGTAAGCACCTTCCTGAAAAAGAAATGCACATAGCTCCATGTACGAAGCTCTCAACCTCCATATCAGCGGGGATTTTTTCTTTTATTTCTTTGATTTCATGAAGTGATAATTCTCTTGCGGTAACTACTCTTGTCGCTCCCATATCATGCCATACCTTGCACGTGAGATAATTGGTATTATTTGCTTGTGTACTTACATGAATATCTATATCAGGACAATTTTCTCTTGCCAATGAAAACATTCCTGGATCAGCTACAAGAATAGCATCCGGTCCTATCTCCTGAAGTTCCTTAAAATACTGAGATGCATTAATAAGATCTTCGTTTTTGGCTATTATATTGGCCGTCACATAGACTTTTTTCCCTCTGTCATGGGCATATCTTATGCCTTCTCTCATCTCATCTGGTGTAAAATTCTCGGCATTGGCTCTGAGTCCATATACCTCTCCACCGATATAAACAGCATCTGCTCCATAGTTAATGGCTGTTTTCAAGATTTCAAGAGATTTGGCCGGAGCCAAAAGTTCAGGCTTTTTCATAATCATTTCCTAACTGCTATTGTCATTCCGTCTCCAAGAGACAGTGTATCTGTTACCATATCATCATCCGATGTTATTATTTCAAGGAATTCTCTTATTCTCTTATGAATAGTTCTATCACGCCTCTTAATCGAAAAAGATGATTCTATCAAATTGCCTTCCTGAAGAATATTATCAGTTATAAGTACGCTTCCAGAATGCATGAGCTTTTTAATCATTGGAAGCATCCTGACATATTGTCCTTTAGATGCGTCCATAAAAATCAGATCATACTCTCCCATAAGCGTTGGAAGTATCTCCATAGCATCGCCCTCAAAGAGTCTGATTCTGTCCTTATACGGAGAACCCGAGAAATTCTTCTTTGCCTCTATGATCCTTGGTGCATAACTTTCTATCGTATCTAGAAATGCGTCTTCAGGATCTGACTCAAGCATCAATAATCCGGAAAATCCTACTGCAGTACCAATTTCTAAGATTCTCTCCGGTCTGACAAGTTGGCACATAAGCCGCATGTAATATTGTGCTTGTTTTCTAATAATCGGAACATTATTTTTTCTGGCTGCCTCTTCAATTTTCCTTAATTCAGGAGAAAATTCGTTTTGGAGAAGCGCCAGATACGTATCCAGTCTCTCAGACTTATCCATTTAAATACAATCCTAACCTTAGTTTGTGGCTGATTTTTTACCTCATTTAATTTGATTTAAAAAATGTCATTCAGCCTTATACTTCCATGATTATAGGAAGAATCATAGGTCTTCTCTGGGTCTTTTTCCAGACAAAGTCTGACAGATCTGACTTTAACTCGTTTTTAATCTTGGGCCACTCTCTGACATGATTTTTTTCAATTCTGTCGAGGGTAGTTCTAAGTACCTTTCTGGCCTCATCCATAAGATCCTCTGAGTCTCTTACGTACACAAAACCTCTAGAAACTATATCCGGGCCCGACAGTACTCTTCCGCTTCCTGACTCAAGAGTCAGAGCTACAATAATGATTCCATCCTCTGACAATTTCTGTCTATCACGAAGTACCACGTTACCAACATCACCGACGCCAAGACCATCAACCATTATAGCCCCGGTCTGGACCTTGCCGTTTATCTTGGCCTTTTTATCGTCATTAAATTCCAGAACATCTCCTGATGAAAGTATAAATATATGCTTACTGTCATATCCAAGAGATTCTACGATCCTCTTTGCCGCCATAAGATGCTTATACTCACCATGAACAGGAATACAATACTTCGGATTAACTAGTGAATAAATAAGTTTAAGTTCTTCTGCACAAGCATGTCCCGAAACATGAACATCCTGAAATATAACATTTGCACCCTTACGATAGAGCTCATTTATTACATTACTTACTGCCTTTTCATTTCCAGGAATCGGATGAGATGAAAAGATAACCATATCATTAGGTTTGATCTGAATCCTTTTATGAATTCCACCAGCCATTCTTGATAGTGCAGCCATGGATTCTCCCTGGCTCCCTGTGGTTATAAGTACTGTTTTATCATCAGGATAATTCTTAAGTTCTTCAATATTAATAAGTGTATTTTCCGGAATATCGATATAACCCAGATCAATAGCAGTAGAGATGATGTTGACCATGCTTCGGCCTTCTACAACTACCTTTCTGTCAAATTTATAAGCAGAATTAATTATCTGCTGTACACGATCAACATTTGATGCAAATGTTGCTACGATTATTCTTGTTTTTGTATTCTCTGCAAAAATATTATCAAATGTTGCACCCACAGTTTTTTCTGACTGGGTGAATCCAGGTCTCTCTGCATTTGTACTATCACTCATAAGTGCAAGAACGCCCTTTTTGCCAATCTCTGCAAATCTCTGCAGATCAATGGCATCACCAAATACAGGTGTGTAATCAACCTTGAAATCTCCTGTGTGGACAATAGTTCCAACAGGTGTATATATAGCAAGCGCTGCGGCATCCTGGATACTATGGTTCGTTCTTATGAATTCAACTCTAAAATCTCCAGAATTAATGATCGATCCGTACTTTACGATCTTTCTTCGTACGGTATCTTCCATATGATGTTCCTCAAGCTTATGATCGATAATTCCCATTGTAAGCTTGGTTGCATAGATAGGCACATTGATCTTTCTAAGTACGTAAGGAATAGCTCCTATATGATCTTCGTGACCATGTGTTATAAAAAATCCCTTGACCTTATCAATATTTTCTTCCAAAAAGCTAACATCAGGAATAACAAGATCCACTCCTGGCATATCCGCATCCGGAAACGCCATACCACAATCCACGACAATAATACTGTCGCCATAGCAGAATGCCGTCATGTTCATTCCGATTTGCTCCAGTCCACCGAGAGGTATAACTCTCAACTTCTCATTTTCAATTTTTTTCAAACTAATATCTCCTCCAAATCAAATCAGCTATTTGCTGACATACTATTACTCGAAATCCGTATCTTCCAACAGTTCTTCAAATACTTTTCTGACCGCGTCGAATTCTACGTCATCATCAACCATCTCATAAGTAGACTGACCATCATCCGTTCCAGTCTCTTTAAGGATATATGCAGTTGAATCTCCATCCTCGTCTTCGGTAGCAAGTATATATTTAATCTCTTTAATCTCTGTCTCTTCGAGAATAAAAAGTTCGAGTTCTTCACCATTTTCATCTGTAAAGGTTGTTTTATCCATAATCAATCAGATATCTTTCTTTTCATTTAAATCATTCAAATAACTCTGGAGAATTATCTCCGCAGCTACTCTGTCAACAATTTCTCTCTGTGTCCTCTTATCGACACCATTCTCGTCCATAATCTCATATGCTTCCACGGTTGTAAGTCTCTCATCAAAAAAAATAATGGGCACATCCATCCTTTTTTCAAGAAGCATCTTGAACTCTTTTGTTTTTTCTACACGCTCGCCCGTACTTCCATCCAAGTTAAGTGGAAGTCCAAGTATTATCTTGGCTACTTCATATTCTTTAGCAAGCGCTTCGACTCTTGAAACAGTCTGTCTCAATTTCTTGGGACTGCTTCTTCTAATTACCTCTACACCCGTTACTGTAATTCCAAGTGCATCTGTAACCGCTACGCCACAAGTCCTACCGCCAAAATCCAGGCCCATGATTCGGGAATGTTTATCCGGCATTAATTCTTCCAGTCCTGAGTCTTAACATATGAACGCAAAAGTTCTTCTACAATTTCATCTCTTTCTACTTTCATTATCATAGCACGAGCATTTTTATGGCTAGTAATAAAAGTAGGATCTCCGGACATTAAATATCCTACAATCTGGTTGACGGGATTGTATCCTTTTTCACTAAGGGCTGCATACACCTGTTTCATTATCTCTCTTACGCCAACATTTAAATCTTTATCAACTTTAAAGAACTGAGTATTATCAAGATTCTGCATATTGCCCTCTTTTCATATATTAAACGTAGGTGGTAAAGTAAATAACCTGCGAGTCGATTCTATTCCATCATTTACATTGTTATTGTACTTTTATTATTGAACTTCTGTCAAGGACAATACACTCATCAGTCAAAAATGATTCCGAAATGCCCTTGTATATCTGATCCTGCGGATTCTCCTCTTCAGAAAACACATCCGCCGGTATTGCTATCCTTATATATTCTCTTGTTAATCCTGTCCAATAAGATCTATCATCTATATCTTCTTTAAATTCTATAAGAACTTCTGTTTCTTTGCCTATTATCTCTTCTCTAAAGGCTCTTGAATTACGTTCGGATTGTTCGATAAGCACATGACTTCTCTCAGCCTTGATACTTTCTGTCAGCTGTCCAGGCATCTTATCAGCCTTGGTGCCTTCCCTTCTGGAAAATTTAAATACATGCATTTCATAAAACGAAACTTCGTCTGTGAAAGCTCTTGATTCTTCGAAATCCTCTGCAGTTTCGCCTGGGAAACCTGTTATAACATCTGTTGTTATGGCCGGATGAAAGAAATATTTTCTTATCAGATCACAACTATGCTTAAATTCTGATGTTGTGTATTTTCTATTCATTGCAATAAGTGTCTTGTCACATCCACTCTGTAGTGAAATATGAAAATGAGGGCAAAAGTTTTCAAGTCTAGATACTCTTTTTACAAATTCTTCTGTAATGATTCTAGGTTCTATAGATCCAAGCCTTATTCTCTTAATTCCATTAACGATATTGGCTTCTTCCAGTAATTCTATTAGTCCGTAGCCCATTCCCTCACCATAAGAACTCAAGTGAATTCCAGTTATAACAACTTCCTTATATCCTTTTTCGGCGAAATGTCTGATTTCTTCGATTATAGATTCTTTATCTCTTGATCTTGCTCTTCCTCTTGCAAATGGTATCAAGCAATATGAGCAGAACTGATTGCACCCGTCCTGAACCTTCAAAAACGCCCTTGTATGCTCTTCTGTATCATTGACTCTGAGATCTTCATACTCAACCTGTCCGGAATTGATATCAATAATTTCCGACTCCTTATGATGATTCAAAAGGAATTCATGCAGCGTTGGGATCAGTCCTTCCTTTTTATTATTTCCGATCAGGATATCAGCATCACTTTCATCCTTATTTCTGTCTCTTGCTGTCTGAACATAACATCCGGCTGCAATGATCACCGCGTCTGGGTTTTCTTTTCTTGCACGATTTATCATCTGTCTTGACTTTCTGTCAGCCACATTCGTAACCGTACAGGTATTGATAACATAGACATCTGCCTTTTCATGAAAAGGTACGATCTCATAACCATCCTTTTCTAAAAGTTCCCTCATTGCCTCTGTTTCATACGCATTGACTTTGCATCCCAAATTATGTAATGCTGCTTTTTTCAAAAGAATCTTTCCTTTCATACAATTGACTTTTTATGACTCTTAGTCTACTATTCCTTTAATAAATAAATTTTTACCAGGAGGTATTCTATGAAGACTGTAAAGGTTTCACTCAACACTGTAGACAAAGTAAAATCTTTCGTAAATACTGTAAATCAGTTAGATTCTGATTTTGATCTGATTTCCGGAAGATATGTTATTGATGCAAAATCCATCATGGGAATCTTCAGTTTGGATCTGTCCAAGCCTATTGAGCTTAACATCCATGCTGATGAAGACATTGATGCAATCGTTGAAAAGCTTACACCTTTTATCGTATAGGTTAAACGATTTTGCATAACCTTATGTGAAAAATCAAAAGAAAAGATAAAACTTTTCAAACATTCAGAAGTGTAGCCAATGTGGCTACACTTCTGTTTTTATTGTGGTAAAAAACTATTCAGGTCTTATGACCATTGTTTCAACACTATCAATAGCCTTTTGAACAATGTCTTCTATAGTTCCTGCAAGTCTGGTTTCTGATGATTTGATAATATCGATCCTTGGCTTGGTCTCAGGATGCTTTGCTACGAAGATCGTACAGCAGTCCTCAAAAGGAAGTATCGAAGTCTCATACGTTCCAATCTTAAGCGAAACGTCAATTATATCTTGTTTATCAAAAGCAATAAGCGGTCTATATACCGGGAGATTACATATCTCATTGGTGCAGAAAAGTGACTGCATAGTTTGTGAGGCTACCTGTCCTATACTCTCTCCTGTTACTAATCCGATATCTCCATTTTGATTTGCAAAATGTTCTGCGATCATCATCATATATCTACGCATTATTATAGTCAGCTCATCATGAGGGCACTTCTCATATATCTCTAGCTGTGTATCTGTAAAGTTAACGATATGAAGTGTAATAGGTCCTGCATATTCAGAAACTATTCTACATAGGTCAATTACCTTTTTCTTGGCTCTTTCTGATGTATAAGGAGGCGCATGAAAATAAGTGGCATCGATCTTAACGCCACGCTTTGCTACCATATATCCTGCAACAGGACTATCAATTCCACCAGATAAAAGAAGCATAGCTGAGCCATTAGTTCCTACAGGCATTCCGCCGGGTCCCTTTATGCTCTCCGAATAATAGCTGGTAACTTCTCTTATCTCTACATGAATGTAAACCTGAGGCTTATGTACATCTACTTTTAGATCAGGAAATGCATCTAAAATCCTGCCTCCAAGTTCCTGATTTATCTCCATGGAATTCATGGGATACTTTTTATTGCCTCTCCTGGCCTGAACCTTAAAAGTAAAATTCTTTTCAGCGTATGTCTCATTGATAAAATTAATAATTTCGTCCGAAAGTTTATCAAAATTCTGTTCCTTGGTCAGGTTGGCAGGGCATATCTCAACAATTCCGAAAACCTTTTTCAGAGCCTCTACAGTGCCTTCGTAATCAAAGTCACTTTTAGCCTCTACATATACTCTTCCCTGTTCCTTGGTCACTAGGAATCTACCCTCTACTCTTTTAAGAGCTGTGCTGATATTAGAGACAAGAGCATCTTCAAACAAATGACGATTCTTTCCCTTGATTCCGATTTCTCCATACTTAATAACAAATGCCTGGTACATAGGGCCTACTTTCTTGTATATTTTCTAAGAGCCGGCAGTATCTCTCGTAATGAGTCTGCCGCATAATCGATTTCTTCCATAGTATTATAGATTCCAAAGCTGAATCTGACTGTAGAATCCAGTGCATCGTGTGAGACCTTGATCGCTTGAAGTGTACGGCTAACCTGAGGCTTATTAGAAGAACATGCACTTCCCGATGAAACAAAGATATTTTTTTCCTCGAGGGAATGAAGCAGCACTTCTGCCCTTACTCCGGATATTGTAACTGAAACAATATGAGGAGCACTTTTTTCTCCAGTTGATCCATTGATTGTAATTCCATCCAGATCTGCAATCTTATCAATAAATGCAGCTTTTAATTTAAACAGCATTTCCCTGTTTTTGTCAAGATTTTTATCAGCTTCCTTAGCAGCAACTCCGAGACCTGCAATGGCAGGGACATTCTGTGTTCCTGATCTAATGCCCTTTTCCTGTCCTCCTCCGAATATGATCGGAATAAGTCTAAGGCCATCTCTGACATATAAAAATCCACTTCCCTTGGGTCCGTTTATCTTATGCCCGCTCACTGAAAGAAGATCAATATTTGTATCATGAGGTCTTATTCTGAATTTACCATAAGACTGAATCGCATCTACATGAAATACACATTCGGGATTCACATTTTTAATAACCCTTCCAGCTTCTTCGATAGGTTCTACTGCACCGATCTCGTTATTTACATGCATCATGGATACTAGAATAGTGTCAGGTTGAATCGCAGAGCGAAGCTGTTTTAGGTCGATAAGTCCATTCTCGTCTGTATCAAGATATGTTATCTCATATCCTTCTTCCTCTAGTTCCCTCATAGGATTAAAAACAGATGCATGCTCAACACTTGTGGTTATTATGTGGTTTCCCCTTCTCTTTCTGGCATTGACTGTTCCCATAATAGCCAGGTTATTCGATTCGGATCCACCTGATGTGAAGATTATCTCCTTATCCTTGACGCCAAGCGATTTCGCAATGGCTTTTCTGGATTCATCCAAGTACTCCTCGGCCTTCATACCCATTTTATGAAGAGATGAAGGATTACCATAATTAACGGTAAGAGCCTCTAGCACTTTATTTGCAGCATCATCTGAGCATCTGGTGGTTGCAGAGTTGTCAAGATAAGCTTCCATATTATTTCCTCTATTCTAAATTTTATTTCCTGCCAAATGGATTTTTCTTGCTTTTTTTCGCCTTGGGTTCTTCAACCTCATGGCTATTAAGCGACCCGCCTGTCAGTGCATCAAACTCCTGAAGTTTTTGTTTTGCATCTCCTGATAATCCTGTTGGAACCTGAATAACAAGATTAACATAATGATCACCACGTACATTTTTATTTCTAATGGTCGGAATACCCTTACCTCTCAACCTTATTCTGGTATCTGTAGGTGTTCCAGGTTTAACATCATATGAAACCTTACCATCAAGGGTATCTATGATTATTTCTCCACCAAGAGCTGCCTGAGCATAAGACATAGGAGCTGTAGAATAAATATCGTAGTCATCTCTCTGGAAAATAGGGTGTGACTTGACTCTTACCTCAACCAAAAGATCTCCTCTTGGTCCGCCATTTTTGCCCGGTTCTCCCTTTTCCTTGATTCGAACCATCTGTCCATTATCGATTCCTGCCGGAATTGATACTTTGATACGCTTTTTATTGGAAATGTATCCAGTTCCATGACAAGATGTACACTTGTCAATTATTATCTCTCCTGTACCATTACACTGAGGGCATGTGGTAACATTCTGAACCATTCCAAACAAGCTCTGCTGCGTCATAACAACTCGGCCTTTTCCCTGACATTTAGGACATGTCTTTTTGGATGAGCCATCCTTAGCTCCAGTTCCATGACAAGATGTGCAAACATCCTTAAGCATGATCTCAAGCTCTTTATCTACGCCAAAAGCTGCCTCTTCAAATGTAATATTTACAGCAGCTCTGAGATTCTGCCCTTTGGAAGGTGCATTAGGATTTCTCCTGCCTCCACCACCAAATATATCTCCAAATCCACCGAAACTTCCACCAAATATATCAGAAAAAATATCGCTAAAATCCATTCCCGAAAAGTCAAATCCACCGCCACCAGCTCCACCATCAAATGCAGCATGGCCATACTGGTCATATTTATTTCTCTTTTCAGCATCGCTTAGAACCGCATATGCTTCAGAAGCCTCTTTAAATTTAGCCTCTGCTTCCTTGTCTCCAGGGTTCATATCAGGATGATACTTTTTAGCAAGCTTTCTATAAGCGCTTTTTATCGCCGCATCATCTGCTGTCTTGTCAACCCCTAATACTTCGTAATAATCTCTTTTTTGATCAGCCATTATAATTTCCTACTTAATTTTTTAAATTTACTCTGTTTATTAAACACCATATTTTTAATATGTCAAATATTATCCATCTAGCATCAAACCCGGGAGGAGTTTCTGAGGCTCCTTCCGGGTGTAATTTTTTCTATGAAGAGCCTGTGAAATCAAGGATTCACATATCTATCCTCTATTCCCATCATTCTCTTTTTTAGACTTCTTTAAAGTCTGCATCTATCACATCGTCATCTTTACCATTTGATCCGGCATTTGCTGAACCTGTTGATCCTGCTGTCTGTCCGGCATTCATATCAGGACCTGCCTGGCCCTGAGCCTGGCCATTAGCCTGAGCATCCTTCTGGGCCTGCTCATACATCTTGGTAAATACCTGCTGTGCACTTGTCTGAAGTTTCTCATGAGCAGCCTTGATCTCAGCTACCTGATCATCTGTAAGCTCATCATTGTCCTTGTATTTAGCAAGAATATCTCTAAGTGCCTTAACATCATTTTCAACTGTTGCCTTCTCATCAGCAGAGATCTTTTCGCCAACTTCGCCAAGAGCCTTCTCTGTCTGAACTGCAAATGCATCAGCTTCGTTCTTAGTATCAATAGCTTCTTTTCTCTTCTTATCCTGAGCCTCAAATTCCGCAGCTTCTTTAACAGCATTATTTATATCATTATCTGACATATTAGATCCTGCTGTAATTGTTATATGCTGCTCTTTTCCGGTTCCGAGATCCTTGGCAGATACATTAACGATGCCGTTTGCATCAATATCAAATGTAACTTCGATCTGAGGGATTCCACGAGGAGCAGGAGCTATTCCATCAAGTCTGAAATGTCCGAGTGACTTATTATCCTTGGCAAACTGTCTCTCACCCTGAACTACGTTGATATCAACAGCTGTCTGATTATCTTCTGCTGTTGAGAATACCTGGCTCTTCTTGGTAGGAATGGTTGTATTTCTCTCTATAAGCTTGGTTGCGATTCCACCCATTGTCTCAAGGGAGAGTGAAAGCGGTGTTACATCAAGCAGAAGGATATCTCCAGCACCTGTGTCGCCTGCAAGCTTACCACCCTGGATGGAAGCACCTATAGCTACACACTCATCAGGGTTAAGAGTCTTGGAAGGTTCTTTTCCTGTAAGTGACTGAACCTTACTCTGAACTGCAGGGATTCTTGTAGAACCACCTACAAGGAGAACCTTGGAAAGCTCACTTGATGTAAGACCTGCATCTGAAAGTGCTCTTGTAACAGGCTCTGCTGTCTTTTCAACGAGATCTGCTGTAAGTTCATCAAACTTAGCACGAGTAAGATCCATATCGAAATGCTTAGGTCCCTCTGCAGTTGCTGTAATGAACGGCAAGTTAATATTGGTTGTTGTTGCTGCTGAGAGCTCTTTTTTAGCCTTTTCTGCAGCTTCCTTAAGTCTCTGAACGGCCATCTTATCAGCTGACAGATCAACACCCTCGACCTTCTTAAATTCCTCGATCATCCAGTCCATGACTCTCTTATCAAAGTCATCACCACCGAGACGGTTGTTACCTGCTGTTGAAAGAACTTCGATTACACCATCACCGATTTCGATAATAGATACATCAAAAGTACCGCCACCAAGATCATATACCATGATCTTCTGCTCGTTCTCATTATCAAGTCCATAAGCAAGCGCTGCTGCTGTAGGTTCATTTATAATACGCTTAACCTCAAGTCCTGCGATCTTGCCTGCATCCTTGGTAGCCTGTCTCTGTGCATCGTTAAAATATGCAGGACATGTAATAACTGCTTCTGTAACTTTCTCTCCAAGATAATTCTCTGCATCGCTCTTCAGTTTTTGAAGGATCATTGCTGAGATCTGCTGAGGTGAATATTTTTTGCCATCTATTGTACGACCATTATCAGTACCCATGTCTCTCTTGATGGAAGAAATAGTCTTTTCAGAATTAGTAACTGCCTGTCTCTTGGCCGGCTCTCCTACCAGACGCTCACCAGTCTTGGTAAATGCAACGATAGACGGTGTTGTACGTGCGCCTTCCTGATTTGTGATAACGGTGGGCTTACCACCTTCCATAACTGCAACGCAGCTGTTTGTTGTTCCTAAATCGATTCCTATGATCTTACCCATGATTTTTTCCTCCATTTTTAAAAAACTTCATGCTATTATCTATTGCTAATTGGCTACTATAACCATGCTGTGACGAAGTACTGTGTCCTTGTACATGTAGCCTTTCTGATATTCCTTTGCAACTATGTTCTCACCAAGCGATTCATCTTCAATATGCTGAACTGCATTATGCATATTCGGGTCAAATTCCTTACCCTCTGCATCCATTGGCTTGACTCCGGCCTCTTCTAGATTTTTGACCATCATTCTATAGATCTTATCCATGCCTTCTTTAAATGCCTCATCGGCACATTCTGTTTCAAGGGCACGTTCAAAATTATCAACGATAGGAAGAAACTTTTCGATTACATCCTTTGCACCGAAATCATACATTGTTGATTTTTCTTTTTCGGTTCTCTTTCTGAAATTTTCGAACTCAGCCATCTGTCTCTTAAGCTTTTCATTTAGATCATCTATCTGTTCATCTCGTTTGTCTTTTTTCTTATTGAAGATTCCCTTTTTTTCTTTGGGATCAGTTGTCTCTTTATCTACTTCAGATTCGGATGTGGTATTTTCGGAAGGTCTCTCATCCTTGTCCTTGGTATCTTCGGTTTCAGCCTTTTTGTCTTCCTTACAATCTTTAGATTCCTTGATATCAGGATCTTTCTTTTCGTCTCTCCTTAGCTGGTCTTCGTTAGAGTCCGCTGTCTTATTTTCGATTTCGATTTCTTTTTCTTTACAAATATCTTTATTATTATCTAAATCTGACAAAACGTCCCGCCTTTCTAAACTTCTTCATCGCCTGCGTTGTCATTGTTTTTTCTAGTTTCCTCTGCCCGTCCCAGGGTCTTCTCTATCTGATTCTTCAGACTGTTAAGATTTGTCATAACCTTTTCATAATCCATTCTCTTGGGACCAATTATTCCTATTGTACCTTTGACTCCGTCTCCGAGATCATAGGTAGCTGTAACGAGGCTGCAGTCCTTCATAGTCTGTATAGGGGCTTCATCTCCAATATAGACTTGAAGTCCAGTTCCACTCTTGGCTACATCCTCCTGAACATCATTAATCAAATCAGCCAAATCTCCCTTATCCTCAAATGTGGTAAGGAATCTGATTGCATTTTGTGAATCCGAAAGTTCCGGATACTTAAAAATATTTGTTGCTCCACTGGTATATATCTCCAGATCATCATCAGAGATCGTATCTGCAACTGTATTAAGAACACTTTCAATTATATCTGCGTACTCACCAGCCTGTTCTTTTATCTTCGAAATAGTACCTAAATTAATCTGTTGAAGAGTAAGACCTGTTAAATGTGTGTTGATCAAAATATTAAGTTTTAAAAGTGCATCATTAGACAGCGGATTCAAAACTTTAATAACATTATTTCTAACCACATTTCCATCCATAACAACCACAGAAAGGATATGGTCCTCGTCTACATTGGAGAGTTGGACAAACTTAACTCTGTTTCTAGTAATAGAAGGTGCTGAGATCACTGTTGGAAGCTGTGTATTCTGTGCTACGTATGAGACCAGCTCTTTGAAGAATTTTTCTATCTTCTCGTTCTGAGCGATCATAAGATCCTTTACTTCAAGAACTTCCTTATCTTTGGAAGAAATAATATGGTCTACATAAAATCTGTATCCCTTATCCGTTGGTATCCTTCCTGCCGATGTATGTGGCGAAGTCAAAAAGCCAAGTTCTTCAAGATCAGACATCTCGTTACGAATCGTAGCTGAGCTAAGCTTGAGATCAGAGCTCTTAGATATTGTCCTAGAACCCACAGGTTCGCCTGTCTCGAGGTAATTCGCTATGATAGCATATAAAATGCTTTCTTTTCTCTCGTTAAGCTTTTCCATTTTTTCCCTTTGACTATATCTTTTTTCTCTTTGTTAGCACTCGTGTTTTTGGAGTGCTAACATCTTCATGACATAATCTACCACCATGCTAAATATTTGTCAACAAATGTTTTATAAAGAAATTATAAATTCTAAAATTGAAATACCCTCCTTACCGTTTTGTCCGGCAAAGAGGGTACATGTCCGATACCATGCATCATTTGTATTTTCAAATATTAGATTTTTTTCTTTTTTTGCAAGTCGTTTAATCTGTTATTTTAATCTAATAAAAATTCTGAAAGGACCAGATTCGAAATATCCATTCCTCTTTTGGTAAGAGCGATCACTCCCATCTTTTCCGTAAGAAGATCCTCACTCTGAAGTTTCCTTATAACATCCCCATATATAGCATCTACCGTAGTATCAAAATAATTTTCAAAATCAGACCTTCTGACACCTTTAACTTTTCTAAGGCCAAGGAAAAAAAACTCTTCCATTGCTGCTTTTCTAGATAGATGTTTGATATCTGTCGATTCCGGTATAATATCCTTATCTATCTCCCAGGGTGCTTCATTTAGCAATCTGTTTTTAAGCGTACTAATCTTTGGATCATCACTTAATGCTACTGCTGATCCTGGTTTATCCAGTCTGTTTATATATGAATATATGTCTCTGTCATTGGACCATCTGGTTTCATTAAAGAGTGATGCTGCACCAATTCCAACTCCAATATAAGGTACTCTGTCCCAATATCCTATATTATGTCTTGATGAAAATCCCTGTCTGGCGAAATTTGATACCTCATATTTTATATATCCCTTGCTGGATAAAAAATTCTCTGTAATCCTGGTCAGTTCTAGTTCCATATCTTCATCCGGCAGAGATTTCAGATTTTTTTCTCCCTGTTGGCGCTTTATCAGCTCATCATTGTAGAGATTATAGAATGGTGTCCCAGGTTCGATTATAAGGTCATAGGCCGAGATATGTTCGGGGCGAAGCATAGTAACTGTATTAAGTGTATTTCTGAGCTTCATAGGCGTCTGTTTAGGAAGCCCTGTCATAATGTCTATATTGATATTATCAAATCCAGCCCTTCTGGCATATTCAAACGTTCTAAGAAATGCCTTCAGATCATGTATGCGTCCAAGCATTAACAACTCATCCTCGTTGGC